>JAMPYD010000104.1 GCA_023700845.1 Elusimicrobiota bacterium
AGTTGGCGAGCTCCTGGACGTCCTGAAGCTCCATGAAGTTGAACGGGTTCTTGGAGCCGTACACGGGCTTGATCCCGAGGTTGGCCAGGCGCTGGTCGGCGACGCACTGCAGGTACTGGCGCATCCCGTTGACCGAGAAGCCGGCGATGCCGCCGCCCAGAAGGTCCTCGGCGAAGGCCATCTCGCAGTCGATGGCTTCCTGCATCATGACCTTCACGTCCTCCTCCATCTTGGGCGTGAAGAGCGTGGGGTCCTCGGCGCGGGCCGTCTTGATGATCTCCATCGCCGCGGCGATGTGCATGCTCTCGTCGCGGAACACCCAGTTCGTGCCGCCCGCCAGGCCGTTGAGCAGGCCCTTCGAGCGCAGGAAGTAGACGTACGCAAAGGCGGCGAAGAAGAAGAGGCCCTCGACGCACGACGCGAAGCAGATCAGGTTCATCATGAACTGGCGCTTCTGCTCCTGCGTCTCGGTCCGGTCGAGCTTGTTGATGGAGTCGATCCACTTGAACATGAACTCGCCCTTCCGCTTGATCGACGGGATGTTGTCGATGGCGGCGAACGCCTGCTCGCGCTCGGCCGGGTCGGGGATGTAGGTGTCGAGCAAGGTCAGGTAGAACTCGACGTGCACGGCCTCCTCGAAGAGCTGGCGCGACAGGTACACGCGGGCCTCGGGGGAGTTCACGTGCTTGTAGAGGTTCAGGACGAGGTTGTTGCTGACGATCGAGTCGCCGGTGGCGAAGAACGCGACGAGGCGGTGGATCAGGTGGCGCTCGGCGGGGGTGAGCTTGCTCTTGAGGTCCGTCACGTCGTGGGAAAAGTCCACCTCCTCGACGGTCCACGTGTTCTTGATCGCGGCCTTGTACATCTCGAAGAACACGGGGTACTTCATCGGGCGGAGGGTGAGGACGAAGCCGGGATCGAGAATCATGGGCGGGTCTCCTGTGTCAAAATTCACCGGCCGGAGGCCTGGACGGCGCCTCCGGCCGGTCGCGGGTTATCTTACTGGCAGGCTTCGCAGCTCTCCGGGTTCTCCAGCGAGCAGGCGACGGCCGCCGCGTCGGAAACGGCCGGCGCGGCTATGACGGGAACGTTGGCGGCCGATGCCGCCGCCGCGATCGTCGTCTTGGCGATCTTGGTCGCCGGGCGCGAGCGCAGGTAGTAGGACGTCTTGAGCCCCTTCTTCCACGCGTACATGTACATGGAGGAGAGCTTGCCGATGTTCGGGCTCTCCATGAAGAGGTTCAGGGACTGGGACTGGTCGATGTACGCGCCGCGGTCGGCGGCCATGTCGATCAGGGACCGCATCGGAATCTCCCAGACGGTGCGGTACGTCGCGCGCACCGCTTCCGGGATCTCGATGATGTCCTGGATCGAGCCCTCGGCCATCATGATGCGCGCGCGCATCTCCTCGTTCCAGAGGCCCAGCTTCTTGAGCTCCAGGCACAGGTACTTGTTGACCTGGAGGAACTCGCCGGACAAGGTCTCGCGCTTGAACAGGTTCGAGATCTGCGGCTCAGTGGCCTCGTACGCGCCGACGATCGACGCGATCGTCGCGGTCGGGGCGATCGCCAGCAGCAGCGAGTTGCGCAGCCCCTTCTTGGTCATCTCCGCGCGCAGCTTTTCCCAGCGAGCCATATCGGAGGGGGTCACGCCCCACAGCTCGAACTGGAACACGCCCTTCGCCGCCTTCGTCTCGGGGAAGGACAGGTGCGGGCCCTTGGCTCCCGCGAGCTCGACGGACGCCGAGAGCGCGTGGAAATAAATCTCCTCGGAGATCTTCCGCGACAGCTCGCGGGCCTCCGCCGAGTCGAACGGCAGGCCGAGCAGGAAGAACGCGTCCTGCACGCCCATGACGCCGAGGCCGACCGGGCGCCACTTGGCGTTGCTGTCCTTCGCGGCCTTCGTCGGGTAGAAGTTGATGTCGATGACGCGGTCGAGATACTTGACCGCGGTGCGGACGTTCGCCGCGAGCTTGACGAAGTCGAAGCGGCCGTCCTCGACGTACTTGCTCAGGTTGATCGAGCCGAGGTTGCAGACCGCGGTCTCGCCCTGGCTGGTGACCTCGATGATCTCGGTGCAGAGGTTCGAGGAGTGCACGACGTTGGCGGGGGAGCCGGTCTGGTTCGCTTTGAGGTTGCTGGCGTCCTTCCAGTTCATCCAGCCGTTGCCGGTCTCGGCCAGCGCCTTCATCATGCGCGCGTACAGCTCGCGCGCCTTCACCTGGCGGACGAACAGCTTCTTCTCCTCGCCCTCGAGGTAGGCTTCTTCAAAAGCCTTGCCGTACAGGTCCGTCAGCTGGGGCATGGTCTTGGGGTCGAACAGGGACCAGACGCCGTCCTCCTCGGCCCGCTTCATGAACAGGTCGGGGATCCAGTGCGCGAGGTGCAGGTTGTGCGCGCGGCGGGCCGGGTCGCCGGTGTTGTCGCGCAGCTCGAGGAACTCCTCGATGTCGGCATGCCACGTCTCGAGATAGACCGCGCAGGCGCCCTTGCGCTTGCCGCCCTGGTTGACGGCGACGACGGAGGAATCCAGCGTCTTGAGCCACGGAATGATGCCGTTGCTCTGGCCGTTGGTCGAGCGGATCAAGGAGCCGCGCGCGCGGACGCGCGAGTAGGACACGCCGATGCCGCCGGAGAACTTGGAGAGCAGGGCGATGTCGGTGTAGCGGTTGTAGATCGCCTCGAGGTCGTCCACGGGCGAGTCGAGCAGGTAGCAGGAGCTCATCTGGGGGTGCTTGGTGCCCGAGTTGAACAAGGTCGGCGAGCTCGGCATGTGCTCGAAGCGCGAGATCAGGTTGTAGAACTCGACGGCCTCCTGCACGGTGTCGGCGAGGCCGCAGGCCACGCGCATGAAGAAGTACTGGGGGGCCTCGATGACCTCGCGGGTCTCGGGGTTCTTAAGGAGGTAGCGGTCGTAGACCGTGCGCAGGCCGAAGTACTCGAACAGCTCGTTGCGCTGCATCTCGATGGCGTCGTTGAGCTTGCGGGAGTTGGCCTGGACGAACTGGCCGACCTTCTCGGAGATCAGGCCGTGGCGGACGCCGGCGCCGATCGACTGGGAGAACGAGTGGATGTCCTGGTTCTCGACTTCTTTCATGATGTAAGTCGAGAGAAGACGGGCGGCCAAACGGGAATATTCGGGTTCTTCGGCGATCAGCAAAGCCGAGGTCTGGATGGAAAGATTATCCAGCTCTTTCGTCGTGGCGCCGTCGTACAGGCCGCCGATGGTCTTGGTGGCGATCTTCAGGCCGTCGATGTTCTCGAGGCCGGCGCCGGCGCGGGCGACGGCGCGGACGATCTTGTTGACGTCGACGGGCTCGAGGGAGCCGTCGCGCTTGCGGACCTGCATCGTGGTCGCATTCGCGTCCTCGTTCGTGTTGTTGACGACGGGGGTGACAGGCGTCTTGGCAGCCGTGTTCATCCTTTTCTCCATGGGATTTTGTAGCGTTCTTTTGCTCGGATCCGCCGCGCGGCTCGCGGGCGTTTTCGAGGAGGCAGTAGAATAACCGATGGATATATTTTTGTAAAGACCCAGATGGACACTCAAAGTCGTTAAGGAGTTTCTAGTGTTGATACGTAGCGTCTTCTACATTGTCATTTTGCTTATCTCCGGCTGCCGGCGCGCGCCGGAGCCGCAGCGCGCGCTTCCCGACTTCTCGCTGACCGCCGTCACCGTCGACGGCACCTCGCCGTTCGACCTGCGGACGATGCGCGGCCGCGTCTGGGTCGCGGATTTCATCTTCACGCGCTGCGCGGGCCCGTGCCCGATGCTCACCGCGAACATGGCCGGGCTGCAGAAGAGCCTGCCGAAATCGATCGGCCTTCTTTCCTTCACCGTCGACCCCGATCACGATTCGCCCGAGGTGCTCACGCTGTACGCGCGGAAGTTCTCCGCGGACCCTCAGCGCTGGTTCTTCCTCGCCGGCGAGAAGGCGGAGCTGATCCGCGTGGTGCGGGACGGCTTCCTGATGCCGATCGTGGAGAACGCCGCCGCCTCCCCGGGGGAGCGCGTCACGCACTCGACCAAGATGGTCCTCATCGACGCCGAGGGGCGCATCCGCGGTTGGTACGACGGCCTGGACCCGGAGTCGCTCGACCGGCTGTCCGCCGACGCCCGCAAGTTCTGAGGCGCCGGGTCAGCGCGTCTCGTCCTCGGCGTCGAGCCCGCCGGGGGCGGGCTCGAGAGGCAGGAGCTGGACCGACTTGCATCGCGAGCACCTGATCTCGTAGCCGGCGGCGACGCGGACCGCCAGCAGGCGGCCGCAGCAGCAGCGGAGCTCCCCGTCCCCGGTGGGCTCGGCGTCCCTATTGAGATTCGATTTCAACAAGATCATCATAGCATGACTCCTTATTGAAATTCAATCTCAATAATGGATGGACCGTTGCACCAATCTTCCGCGAAGGCCGGAGCCCAGAAATCCTCGAGATTCCGAGTCCAGCGCCGACGGGAGGAATTCGACATGACGATTTCGGGAATCATCCGCGCCCTCTGCCTGTGCGGGCTCGCCGCGCCGGCGTACGCGTCTCATCCTTTGATCACCGACGACACGGGGACCCAGGGAAGGAATAAGGTCCAGCTCGAGCTCGTGGGGGAATACTCCCGGGCGGAGGACGCCGGGGTCCTCACGCGGACCTTCGTCTGGCCCACGATGCCGGTCGTGTCCGTCGGCCTCCTCGACTCCGTCGACCTCGTGTCCGGGATCGCCTACCAGCGCGCGACCGTGTCGGACGCGGAGGGGCGCGTCACCCGGGCGGGAGCCACGGATCTCGCCGTCGACGTCAAATGGCGCCTCTGCGAGCGGGACGGCCTGGCGCTCGCCCTGAAGCCGGGGCTGACCATCCCGACGGGTGACGAGACGAAAGGCCTGGGAGCCGGGAGATCGACCCAGCATCTGCTGATCATCGCGACCAAGGAGGCCGGCCCTTGGAAATTCCACGCCAACGCGGGCTGGACGCGCAACGCCAACCGCGCCGGCGACCGGGAGGGGCTCTGGCACGCGTCCGCGGCGGCGGCGCGCTCCATCGGAAAGGGCTGGACCGCGGCCGTCGACGCGGGCGCGGACACGGACCCCGATCCCGCCTCGCGCCGCACGCCCGTCTACGCGCTCGCCGGGCTCATCTATTCCGTCTCGGACCGGCTCGATCTGGACCTGGGCGCCAAGCGCAGCTTCAACGTCTCCGGCTCGGCGCACGCGTTCCTCGCGGGCATGACCGTCCGGTTTTGACGGAAATGGGACGGGGACTATCCTTGAGGATAGTCCCCGTCCGGGTCCGTCGGGAGCGGAAGTCTACGCGGCGAAGCGGCCGATCTCGCCGGGCTTGCGCAGCATCTTGTTGACCTCGTCGAGGTGCATCTCCTCGCTGACGATCATCTCGCGCGCGTACTCCTCGAGCAGGACGGACTTGCCCTCGGACATCTTCAGCAGGTCGTTGTAGGCCTTGAGCGCGGCGTTTTCGTGGTCGAGGCTCTCGCGCAGGATGTCGCCGATGTCGTGCTTCTCGGTCTCGAGCAGGGGCCCGATCTTCAGCGACGGGTGGCCGCCGAACAGGGTCACGAGCTCGCCCGCCTTGTGGGCGTGGGCCAGGCTTTCGTCGGCGTTGCCCTTGAGCCAGGAGACGATGGGCAGGCGGTTGTAGCCGTAGACCATCAGCGAGTAGTGCGTGTAGCGCACCACGCCGGCCAGCTCGAGCTCCATGATGCGGTTGAGGATGACGACCGACTTCTTCTTGTCCTGATCGTTCATTGTCGATCTCCTTGCGTTCAGCCTAGCTTTAACGGCGTTGACGCCAAATGTCGCGCGCGTGAGGAAATCGCGTCCGCCCCGGGGGCTTTACTCCCGCCGGCGGTGCCCTTGCCCCGCCTTATAAAGGAACATGGCCAGGACCGCGATGAGCACGGCGAGGACGGACTGCAAGGTCAGGAAGCAGGCGACCTTGAGGACGGCGAAGGCGGGGGAGACGAAGCGCACCAGCCAGCCCGAGGCCTCCCCGAGCAGCGCGGAGCCGAAGCCGAGGCCGATGATCCAGCGCTTCGTGCGGTCCTCCCAGGGGGCGAAGATCGCCAGGTGCGTGAGCAGGAGGACCATGATGCCCATCGTCGCGAGATGGGCGTGGCTGACCTCGAGCATCGAGGCGGCGCTGCGGGGCTGGGAGTACTCCTCGGCGTCGCCGAGATAGTAGGCCTGAACGGACGACGGCGTCAGGTCCATGCGCTTGAGGTACATCGCGGCGTTGGTGACCCAGAGTCCGGCCGCGAAGAGCAAGGTCCAGGCCAAGGTCATCCGCATCAGGGGATGGTTCTGAAAGCCGCCGGTCTGCATGTATTTCACGGGCGAGAGTGTATCACTTCGCGGGTTTGGCGTTAAGGACCTGATGCAGCGCCAGCACGCGCCGCACGGAGCGCGCGACGGCCTCGGCGGTCAGGGAGGCGCCGGCGATGTTGCGCAGGCCGCGCCGCAGGGCGAGCTCGTCGTCGAGCTTCCGGCCGGCGAGCTGGTCGAGCCAGCGCTTGGAGGCCATGTACTCGTCGGGCTCGATGAACGAGAGGATCTCGACGAAGGAGACCTTCGCGTCGGCGCCCACGACGACCATCACCGTCTCGTTCATCGTGCGCACGAGGTGGGACTCGAAGTAGGCGGTCGTGGAGCCGGCGACGTAGTAGGTCCACACCTTGGACGGCAGGCGGGAGCGGGCCGCCGTCTCGACGGCCTTGGCCTGCGCGTCGGTCAGGAAGGCCGTGCGGCGCTCGGGCGACGCGCCGGGGAAGGCGATCGCCAGCGCGTCCTTCTGGGACATCAGGACGCGCGCCCGGGCCGGGGG
>JAMPYD010000105.1 GCA_023700845.1 Elusimicrobiota bacterium
ATCCTCGTCGACACGGGCTCCAAGATGGACGACATCATCTTCCAGGAGTTCAAGGGCACGGGCAACATGGAGCTCGTGCTGTACCGCCAGGCGGCCGAGCAGCGCATCTTCCCGGCGCTCAAGGTCCGCGACAGCGGCACCCGCAAGGAGGAGAAGCTGTTCACTCCCGAGTATCTCGAGGGCGTCTACAAGCTCCGCCGCCTCGTGGCCGGCATGGGCGACATCGAGGCGATCAAGGCGCTGACCGAGATGATGCGCGTGCACAAGACCAACAAGGCGCTGCTGGAGTCCCTGAAATGAGCGACACCAGGAAAATTCAGCCCGTCATCACGCAGAAGGCCCCGGGCGCGATCGGCCCGTACTCGCAGGGCATCTCCGCCGGCGAGATGGTCTTCGTGTCGGGGCAGACGCCGCTGCGCGCGGACGGGACCTTCGTCGACGGGACCGTGGCCGAGCAGACCGAGCAGTGCCTGAAGAACATCGTCGAGGTCCTGCTGGCCTCCGGGCTGACGATGGACGACGTGGTCAAGACCACGGTGTACATGACCGACCTCGGCAAGTTCGCGGAGATGAACGAGGTCTACGCGAAGCGCTTCCGGGCGCCGTTCCCGGCGCGGGCGACCGTGCAGGTTTCGGCCCTGCCCAAGGGCTCGGCCGTCGAGATCGACGCCGTCGCGGTCCGGCCCTAGGGCGCGATGCTTCCGCGCGCGATCGCGGCCGCGGCGCTGGCGCTGCTCATCAGCGGCGACGCCGCGCGCCTCGGCTGGGGCGCGGTCGGGCTGTGGCATCTCGTCTTCCCGTACCTCTGGCTGTTCGTCCTCATCGAGGCGAGCCGCGCGCGCCGGCGCATCGAGGACGGCGAGGTCTTTCTCGCCGGCGCCGCGATGGCGATGCTCTACGGCGGCGTCTACGCCAAGGATCTCCAGTACGGCTTCCATCCGTTCGGCGTCGACTGGCTCGGCGTCCCCGGCGCGCTCTTCGACGGGGGCATGACCGCGGTCCTGGCTTTCCACGCCGCCGACCGCCTGCGCCCGCGCGGCGACGCCGAGCCCGAGGGGATGGGCGTGCTCGCCATGATCTTCCTCGTCTTCGCCTTCGGCGCGGCCGCGTCCGTCTACGGCGTGAAGACCGCCCTCGACTTCTACCGGGCGGACCGCATGCTGGGGCCGACCTGGCTCGTCGCCGACATCCTCTTCGCCGGGGCCGCCTGGGCGCTGGCCCGCCGCGCGTGGAGCCGCTCCGAGGAGGACCGGGAGGCGGGCCGCGAGCGCTGGATCTGGGCCCTGGCCGCGTTCGCGGTCTGGCTTCCCGGCGCGCGCATCATCGCCCGCGCCTGCATGGCCGTGGAGCTTCCCGGCGTCCTGCTCTACTTCTTCGTCGGAGCCTGGACCGCCGCGGCGGGCTGGCTGTTCTGGCGCCTGTGGCGGGAGCGGGGCCACGGCGACATCTTCCCCGTCTCGGGGTCCCGGCCCGCCCTGGCCGCGGGCGCCTGGCGCGCCGCCGGGGCGCTGCTTCTCGTCCTGGCCCTGGGCGAGGATCTCAACGACGTCAGCGCCGCCGGCATCTTCTCCGCCGCGATCGACTGGCCGTCCCGCGCGCTGTTCGCGTGGGCCTTCCTGACTTCACGCCTGAAGGTTTGACGGCGCGGTGATCTCCTCCGCGCCGAGGAAGCGCGCGAGCGAGCGCAGGGCCGCCGCCGTCCCCGCCAGGGCGTCGTCGCCGGGCTTCCCGGAGAAATGGACGGAGCGGACCTCCAGGCGCTTCTCCTCGCGGTGGTTCTTGGGGTCGAGGCGCCCGATCAATTTTCCGTCGTGCAGGATCGGCATCGAGTAGTAGCCGTGGACGCGCTTGGCCGCCGGGACGTACACCTCGATCTTGTAGTCGAAGCCGAACAGCGCCTTGGCCCGGCCGCGGTGCCACAGCAAGGAGTCGAACGGGGAGATCAGGGCCGTGCCGCGGGCCGGCGGGGGGGACTCGAGCGCGGGCAGGTCCGACGCCCGCGCGAACCAGCGTCCGGCCCGGCCCTCGACGCCGATCTCGACGGCCTCGCCGCTGAGGAGCATCGCCTTGAGCGCGCGGCGGCGCTCGGCGGCGTCGATCTTCGGGAAGGTCATGTAGCGCGGCAGATCGGCCTCGGACGCGGCGCCCAGCGCGCGGAGGGTCTTGCCCAAGTGCCAGCGGGGGAACTCCGCTCGCGGGAGCGGTTCGACCGGGGTCAAAACGCGCTCGGCCAGGTCGTAGCTCTTCTGGAAGTGCCGGCGGGAATGGACGGCGAGGCGGCCCGTCATCCACAGGTAGTGCAGGGCGTGATGGGCGGGCTTCCAGTCCCACCAGCCCGCGGACTTGCCCCGCGCCGCGGGGCGCTCGAAATCCGAGGTCGAGAGCGGGCCGCGGGTCCGGATCTCGCCCTCGACGCGGCTCAGGACGCGGGGGTTCGCCTTGAGCCAGGTCGACCAGCCCGTGTGGCGGCGGCGGTAGTCGGCCATCGCGCGCGCCCAGGCCGGGCGGTCCCCGTCGGCGATCAGGCAGGCGGCGTGGGACCAGTACTCGAACAGCGCGCGCCGCTCGTAGACCAGGCGGCTCAGCTCGGCGCGGTCGTATGCCCCGAAGCGGCTCCACAGCGTGAGCTCGTGGGCGCGCGCCGCGACGTTGATCGAGTCGAGCTGCAGGCCGCCCGCGTCGGAGACGAACTCCGCCAGGCTCCGCTCGTTCAGCTCCCGCCCCAGGGGGCGGTCGAGATGCTGGCGGCTCAGGAACAGGCGCGCGGCGGCCTCGAGGGGGATCGTCCTCATTTCCCGCGGTCGAGAATCTCGCGCACCAGGGCCGGCAGCTTCTCGAGGGCGAACGGCTTGGCGAGGAACGGGTGCTTCCCGTCGCGGATGGCCGCCTCGGCCCGGCCCGTCGCGTGGCCGCTGATGAACAGGACCTTGAAGCCCGGCTCCTCCGCGGCGATGCGCGCGTAGACCTCGTCGCCCGTGAGACGGGGCATGACCACGTCGAGCACGGCCATCGCCACCTTCCCGGCGTTCTCGGAGTAGAGGCGCCAGGCGTCCTCTCCGTCGGCGGCGACGAGCAGGCGGTAGCCCAGCGGCTCGAGGACGCGCACGAGGACCCCCCGCACGGCCGCGTCGTCGTCGGCGAGCAGGAGGGTCTCCGTTCCGCGGACCGGCGCCGGGGCGGGCGCGGGAGTGGGCGTCGGCTGCGGCGCGCGGCGCGTCGCGGGCAGGTAGAGCCGGAACTCGGTCCCACCCGGGCGGCTGGCGAGGTCGATGGCGCCTTTGTGGTCGGCGACGATGCCGTAGACGATCGACAGGCCGAGGCCCGTGCCCTGGCCGCTCTTCTTCGTGGAGAAGAACGGCTCGAAGATCATCGAGCGGATGTCCTCGGGGATGCCCGCGCCCGTGTCGGCGACGGCGAGGACGGCGTAGTCGCCGGCGGGCAGGGCGCCGTGGGACAGGACCTCGGCCTTCGCGACGGTCCGGGCTCGCGTCGAGACGGTGATTTTCCCGGACCCGGACATCGCGTCGCGCGCGTTGAGGCAGAGGTTGAGGAGCACCTGCTCGAGCTGGTCGGCGGAGGCCAGCACCGTCGGGGCCGCGGGGTCGAGGTCGAGCGCGAGCTCGACCTTCTCGCCGGCCGCGAGCCGGAGAATCTTCTCGTTCGACGAGACGGCCTCGTTGAGGTCGAGCGGCTTCTTCTCCGCGCCGTGCCGCGTCATCGACAGCAGGCGCTTGGCCAGCGCCCCGCCCCGGCGGCAGGCGGTGACGATGTCCCCGGCGTCCGCGGCGGTCTGGGAGCCGGAGGCGGCGGCGCCGCGGATCAGCTCGGCGAGCCCGGCGACCCCGGTGAGGACGTTGTTGAACTCGTGCGCGACGGCCCCGGACAGGCGGCCGACGGCCTCCATCTTCTGGGCCTGGACGAGCTCGCGCGTGCGCCGGTCCACCTCGGTCTCCAGGCGGTCGCGCGAGCGCCGCAGCTCCAACTCCGCGCGCTCGCGCTCCCAGACGAGGGCGGCCATCGCGTAGCAGCTGAGCGCGGTCGTCGCGAGGAATCCCTGGAGGAGGAGGAGATCCGCTCCGCCGGGCGCGAGCGCGAAGGGGCCGCGGCCGTGCAAGGTCCCGAAGAGGGCGGCGCCGGTCAGGACGGCGACGGCGGCCGCGGAGCCTCGGATTCCGTAGCGGAAGGATGCCCACACGATCCCGGGCAGGACGAGGTAGGCGGTGGGGTAGCTGTGGCGGAAGAAGACGAACCAGAGGGTTCCCCCGAACACGAGCGCCAAGGCCCCCGCCTCCGCCCAGCCGCCCCGGAACCTCTGCGGCGGGGACGCGCACCAGGCCAGGATCAGCGGCGCGCCGATGACGACGCCGGAGGCGTCCCCGAGCCACCAGGTCAGCCAAGCCGCGGCCGCTGCGGAGGAAGGGAGCATCCCCGCAGCCCACAAGGTCGCGACGCCGATGCTCGCGCTGACCATGGTCGCGAGGGCCCCGGCGAAGATCGCCAGCTTGAGCAGGTCGGCGGCGCGTTCGACCGCGCGCCGGCCTCCGGCGAAGCGGTTCACCGCCCAGGCGCCGGCGACGGCCTCGAGCGTGTTGCCCGCGGCGATGCCCAGGGCCGACAGGAGGCAGGCCGCGAGGCCGAATTCGTGGCGCGAGAGGGCCGCGTGGAAGTTGATCAGGAAGGCGCCCGCGAACAGGCCGGGCCAGCAGGAGGGACCCAGGACGAGCAGGGCGCCCAAGGCGATCGCCGACGGCGGCCACACGGCGCTGACGCTGGGGTTGACGACGGCCAGCGCGAGGCCGATCTTCGCCGCGAGGGCGTAGACCGCGGCCAGGCCCGTGATCGCCGCCGCGCGCGCCGGGTTGATCGTTATCAAGGGACCAGGAGTATATCGGGTTTGCCGTGACGGGGCAATGTCGCCGGGGTGATGTCAGAGGATCGGCTGCAGCGGCAAGGCCCGGAGCAGGAGCAGGTGCAGCCGCTTCTTGAGCGGCGCTCCGGCGTCTCCCTCGCCGCTCGCCGCGTCCCAGCTGTTCTCGGGGAGCATGTCGCGCAGGATGGAGGCCTCGACGCGCCCCGCCAGCGCACGGCCGCGCACGAGCACGCCGACCTCGGTGTTCAGGTTGGCCGAGCGCGGGTCCAGGTTGAAGGTGCCGACGAACACGGACTTCCCGTCGACGACGACCGTCTTGGCGTGGATGGCGAACACGGGCGCCTTGGCCCCGAACTCCGCGCGGCGCTCGATCATCTCGCTCTCGACCGCGGGGTGGGGCTTGAACTCGAAGACCTTCACCCCCGAGGCGAGCAGGCGGGCGCGTATCTTGCGGTAGCCGCTGAAGGCGGCGAGGTTGTCCGTCGAGGCGAACGAGTTCGTGACGATGCGGACGTCGACCCGCTTCGCGAGCGCGGCGAAGAAGGCCAGGCCTTCGGCCGACAGGACCAGGTAGGGGGATTGGATGACGACGCGCTCGCGGGCGCCGCCCACCGCCGCGGCCAGCGCGCTCGTCGAGCCGCCTCCGCCCGCGAGGCCTTTCGACTCGTTCTTGCCCGGCCGGTCGCCGATGAAGGTCACGTCTTTTTCCCAGACCAAGGCGCCGAGGAGCGACGCAAAGCGGCCGGGAAGCTCGAGCAAAGCCCGGCGCGGGCCCGGCGCGAGGTTGGCGGGGTCCGCGGCGTAGCGGTGCAGCTCCCGGTAGACCCCGTCGCGACGCTCCGGCGTCATCGCGGCGACCTCGCTCTCGAGCAAAGTCTCGATCGGCGCGACGAGCGGGCTCGCCCAGAAGGCCTCGAAGTGGCGCTCCACGGACCGGGTCTCCGGCCCCATCAGCAGCAGGTCCCGGTCGCGGAAGTTGTATTCGCGGTCGTAGTCGAAGTACTCGTCGGCCACGTTGCGGCCGCCGACGATCGCGACGCGGCCGTCGACGAGGAAGACCTTGTCGTGCATGCGCTGGTTCGCGTCGCGAAAGCCGGTCGCGAGGTTCCACAGCCGCCGGGCCCGCGAGACGCCGACGTTGTGCTTGGGATTGTAGACGCGGATCTCGACGCCGGGGTGCGCGGCGAGCGCCAGCAGGCTCTCCGAGCCGGCGTCCAGCAGGAAATCGTCCACCAGCACCCGGACCTTGACGCCGTTCTCCGCGGCCCGAAGCAGGCGCTGGGCGGCGAGTATGCCGATGTTGTCGGCGCTCCAGATGAAGTACTGCACGTCGATGGTCTTCGCCGCCTGCGAGCTGAGCCAGGCGCGCGCCAGGAGCGACTCCTCGCCCTTCTCGAAGGCGTACACGCCGTTGAGGCCGGGATGCGCGGCCAGGAGGCGGGAGAAGCCGCCCCAGAACGCGGGGTCGCGTCCGTCTTCGGAGGGCGCGGCCGCCCCGAGCGGGGCGGCGAGGAAAGCGGCCAGCGCGAGAAAGAGCATCGGTTTAGTGTACGAAGATTCGCGCGGCGCCTTCACGCCTTGATGTCCGGCACCGGACTTCCGGCCTAGAAAGCCTAGGCCGACTGCCAAGCCCGGCGTTTCCCCATGGGCCCACGTCGCTAAGCAACGGCTCTGCCATAATCCAGTTGTGCCGATGTTGATTTGGATCAATAAATGAGGCGCTTCCCTCTGCGCCGCGCTCTCGGGGCTTTGCTCTCGTTCGCCATCGCGGCGGGCGCGCCCGGCTCGCACGCCTATCACGCCGCGGCGCAGTCGGTGGGGGCGCGCGCCGCGGAAGCCGGCTCCTCCGCGCGCGCGATCCCCGTTCTCGGGGCGTCCGGCCTCGCCGCCCCGGTTCCCTCGCTTTCCCCGTCCCTGTTGACCGTTTCGCCGTCGCTGGCCGCCCC
>JAMPYD010000106.1 GCA_023700845.1 Elusimicrobiota bacterium
GCCGGTTCGCCGCGCTCATGCGCCGACGGACGCCTCCCGCGGGCGGCCCGGCTCGACGCGGCACGGCGGCTGGGCGCGGCCGGGCCGCGTCATCACGATCTGGAACAGCTGGCTGCGGCGCGCGCGGAATCCTCCCGCCGCGCAGAGCAGGGAGACCTTCAGCGTCCGGTACGCTCGGTCGCCGTACCTGCCCCGCAGCTCGGGCCAGCGCCGCGCGAGATTATCGTGCCAGGCCAGCAAGGTCGGGTCGTAATGGGGCCCCAGGTTGTGCACATCCTCCGCCACGAAATGCCCCTCCATGGCTCCGGCTAGGCGCGCGAGGGTCGGCGCCGCGCCGTCGGGGAACAGGCTCCGGTCGAGCCACGGGTCGACCCGGAGGGCCCCGTCGTTCCGGCCGACGGCGTGGATCAGGGCGATGCCGTCGGCCTTCAGGCACTGCGCGGCGGCCGCCATGGAGGCGCGGTAGTCCCCGAGGGCGACGTTCTCCATCAGACCGATCGACACCACCCGGTCGAAGCGGCCGCGGACCTCCTTATGATCCTGCACGCGCAGCGCGACGGGCAGGCCCTTGCACAGCTCGCGCCCGAGCTTCACCCGCTCGGCGTCGATGTCGACGCCGGTGACGCTGACGCCGTGCCGCTCGGCCGCGTAGCGGGCGAAGGCGCCCCAACCGCAGCCGAGGTCGAGGACGCTCATGCCGCGCTTCAGCTCGAGCTTGCGGCACACGAGCTCCATCCCCCCCTCGACGGCCTCGTCGAGGTTTCTCGCGCCCTTCCAGTAGGCGCACGTGAAGGACATCCTCGCGCCCAGCATCGCCTGAAAGACGTCGCCGCCGGGGCCGGAGCGGGCGCCGGCGGAGCCATGGGACCGCAGGCTCGCCCGGAAATCGCGGAAGCGCCCCGCGAGGGCCCGCAGGCCGGGCCACGGGCCCGGCGCGAGCCTCTCGTGGAGGCCGGCCCTGAAAAGCCGGTGAAAGACCTCGTCGAGCCGGTCCGCCTCCCACCAGCCGTCCGCGTACGATTCGCCGAGCGCCGGGCCTCCCCCGGTCAGCGCGCGCCGGTAGAATTCCGGATCGGCGACGCGGATGTCCCAGGGGCGCCCGCCCCCCACGGCGATCCCGGCCCGCGAGAGGAGGGCGCGCATGTCCGACTCGGCCTGTTCGCTGGTCATGTCATTTCCTCCGGCACGCCCGGCGCGCCCGAAGGGCCTCCTCGGGGGCCGCGTGCACGACGACGAGTATTGCGTCCGAGCGCAGCGCGCCGCGGCAGCGGCGCAGGCCGCCCTTGGGGATGCCGAGGCCCTCGAGGCCGGCGCCGATGGCGTTCAGGCAGCCGACCGTCACCCAGGAGGGCGCCAGCGCCCGCCAATCCTCGAGGCGGGCCGCGGCCTCGCGGGTCGGGTAGTCGTTGGCCACGATCGAGATTCTCCGGGGATCGAAGCCCGCGCGCCTCAGCGACGCGGCCGCTCCGGCCGCCTCACGGCGCGTGCGGCAGATCGCGGCGACGGGAGCGCGCCCCGGCGCGCGGCGCCTCTTCGATTCGATCGTCCTCATGAGCGCTAACATACGAAGATAAAAAAAGGCGCGCGATGGACGATTTGTCGAGAAGTTGGGGCGATTTCGTGACGCGGGCGCCCCGTCACACGCGGGCCTCAATACTGTCACGCCGTCTCAATAGGAATCGAAAGCCGCCGCGTCGTATATTGATGCACGCGAAAATTCATTCCGGAGAGAAACAGCGACATGAGGCATGCGAGCAAGGGCGCAGCGGCGGGGCGGTGGGGGATCGTGCTGGCGGGCGGGGAAGGCGAGAGGCTCAAGCCCTTGATCCGGCAATGGCTGGGCCACGACAAGCCCAAGCAGTTCTGCACCCTGACCAGCGACCGGACCTTGCTCGAGGAGACGCTCGACCGCGTCTCGGGCCTCGTCGCGCGCGAGCGCCTGGTCACGATCATCGGCCGCGACCACGGCCGCTACCTCAACGGCTGCGCCGCGCGGGCGGGGCGCGTCATCCTCCAGCCGGCCGGACGCGAGACCGCGCCGGGGATATTCCTGCCCGCGGCCCACATCCTGCGCGCCGACCCGGACGCCACGGTCCTCATCTTCCCCTCCGACCATTTCATTTCCTCCGCCCCCGCCTTCGCCTCCTGCGTGGAACGCGCCGCGGCCCTGGCCGAGCGCCGCCCGGACAAGATCGTGCTTCTGGGCGCGGTCCCGGACGGGCCCGAGCAGGACTACGGCTGGATCGAGCCGGAGCGGTCCTGGCCGCGGGCCGCGGGCGCGATGAAGGTCTCGCGCTTCCGCGAAAAGCCCGGATCGCGGGAGGCCGCGGAGATGTTCGAGCAGGGCTGCCTGTGGAACACCATGGTCATGGCCGTCAAGGTCCGGACGCTGTGGGACCTGGGCCGGTCCTGCCTCCCGGAGATGATGGCCGTCTTCGACGGGCTTCTTCCGGAGCTGGGAACCCCGCGGGAGGCGTCCGCGCTCGAGGAGGCCTACCGCCGCCTGGGCCGCTTCAACTTCTCGAGCCAGATCGTCGAGCGGGTTCCGGAGCGGGTCATGGTCCTGCCGATGACGGGCGTGGAGTGGAGCGACCTCGGCCGCCCCGCCCGCATCCAGGAGATCATGGGCCGCCTCGGTCGAGGCCTGCCCGCCGCCCCGGCCCCGTGCCTGGCCGCGGCCGCCGCCTAGGGTCGCCGTGAGCCTCCCGAACGCCGAGGCCGCGCCCGCCGCCGGGGTCGAAGCGCTCGAGCGGCCCGACGAGGGCGCCGTGCTCGTCCGCTATTTCAAGATCGACTTCGATCGCTGCCTCATACGCCAAGGCAGCCGCGTGAAGGTCAGCCCACCACGCGCCAGGGCTTGCGCCGGTCGTCGTCGTCCGGCGAGCCCGCGCCGATAAGGTCCTCGACGGTCTCGCGCAGGCGCTGCGGGTCGATGGGCTTGGTGATGTAGGCGCGGGCTCCGCGCTCCAGGGCCTCCCGCGCGACGGAGATGTCGGACTGCCCCGTGAGCATGATGACGCACAGGCTCGGCACGAGGCGCAGCGCCTTCTCCAGCACCTCGAGCCCGCCGACCTCCGGCATCACGAGATCGAGGAGCACGACCGAGGGCCGCTCCGCCTGGATCTTGGCCAGGGCCTCCGCGCCTCCCGCCGCCTCGACGACCGCGCCGACCGGGGCGAGGACGTAGCTCAGGACGCGGCGGGTATCGGCGTCGTCGTCCACGACCAGGATCCTCTGCGCCATGCCGGTGATCTCCCCCCTCAGTCGCAGGCGGCCCACAGCAGGCGCCGCCCCGTCGGACGCTCCGCGTCGCCCGTCGCCTCGGCGGTGATGAACAGCTCGGAGCAGTCGACCTCCGTCAGCGCCCTCAGCTCGCCGCTGAAATCCCCGCGCATGCTCAGGCAGCCCAGGTTCGAGGGAGGGTCCTCGCGGCCCGTGCGCACCCACGCGACGTAGGCGTAGCCGGGCGGATCCAGGCGCTCGGGCTCCGCGAGGTTCTCGACCCGAACCGACACGGCCGTGCCGCTGCCGGCCAGCCGGGTGAAGCGGACCTCTCCCTCGGCCGCCGGAAGCTCCGGAGCGCGGCTCAGCGGCCGCCCTCCCCCGAGCCCGGCGCAGGACGACAGCGCCGCCGCCGCGGCCGCGAGCACGAATCGCCTCGCAATCATAAAGCGCCCCCCTCGACAACGAGTATAGGCGCCGCGGAGGGCCGCGCCTACTGCGTCGGCGTCACTTTTTTAAGGCGGCCGAATGACGGGCGCGCGCGGCGCGCCGGCCGGGCTTCTCGGCGAGGGGAAGCGTGAAGAAGATGATCGAGCCCCGGCCCAGGTCGCTCTCGGCCCACACCCGGCATCCGCGGTTCGTGAGGATCGAGCGGACGATCGACAGGCCGAGCCCCGTGCCGCGCGCGGTGTTGCGCCGCGCGTTCTCGGCGCGGTGGAAGCGGTCGAAGACCCGGGGCAGGTCCTCCTTGGGTATGCCGATCCCCGTGTCGCGCACGGAGACGACCGCCCTCCGGCCGACCTCGCGCGCCTGGATGAAGACGCGGCCGTTCTTCCGGTTGTACTTGATCGCGTTCTCGCAGAGGTTCTGCATCACCTGGGCCAGCTCCGCCCGGTTCATGACGACCCTCAGGCCCTTGGGCATGCGCACGCTGATCCTCACCGCGCGCTTGCGGCTCACCGGCGCCAGGCCCCGCACCTGCTTCTCGATGCTCGCGCGCAGGTTCACCGTGTCGGCCGCGGAGCGAACCCGCCCCTCGTCGTGCGAGGAGAGCTGGAGGAGGTCCTCGACGAGCTGGGACAGCCGGTCGGCGTGCTTCTCGATGATCTGCGTGAATTTGGTCCGCTGGACGGGGACGTCGAGGGCGCCCGCGACGAGCGACTCCGCGTAGCCCTTGATCGCCGTGATGGGGGTGAGCAATTCGTGGGATACGTTGGCGACGAAATCGCGCTGGCGGGCCTCGCTCTTGCGCAGGGCCGCGGCCTCCGCGGCCTCCTTGCGCAGGCTCACGTCCTCGATGACGAGCACGATGTTGATCCCGCTGTCGCTCTCGTACGGGACGACGCGCCCGCTGATCGCCAGCATGCGGCCGCCGAGCTTCGGCACGTCGCATTCCAGCTCCAGGTTCGAAAACGGCGTGCGCGCGGCCGCCAGCACGGAGAGGGATTTGCGGATCGCCGGCACGTTCCAGCGGCCCCGCCCGAGCTCGTAGACGGACTTCCCCTCGACCTCGGCGGGCGAGCAGGAAAACAGGTTGTAGTAGGACCGGCTCGCGCGCACGACCTTCAGGCTGCGGTTGAGGATGAGGAGGGAGTCGTTGACCGTGTCGACGATGGCCTCGGCGTAGTCGCGGGCCATCTCGAGCTGGCGGATGCCGGACTTCCGCTCCGTGATGTCGATCATCGACATCACGACGCCGGCGATGCTGTTCTCGGTGGTCTTGTAGGGCCGGAACCAGAGCGAATACCACCGCTCCTTCGCGTCGCACACCTCGAGATGGCTCGGGCCGAAGCCGGAGAGGACCGAGCGGAGGATCTCCTGCAGCTGCGGCACCGCGACGTTGAGCTTGATGGCGTGGATCGTCCGGCCGACGTCGGAGTAGCCCACGCCGAAGGCCTTCTCGGCCGGCGGCGTGTAGCGCCGGATGCGCATTTTCATGTCCAGCATCACGATCGGGATCTCGGCGCTGGCGAGAAGGTTCGAGAGGTCGTCGAGGGTCCCGGTCACCTGCAGGTTCCGCTCGCGCAGCTCCTGGTTGACCGACAGCAGCTCCGCGTTCGCCGCCTGGATCTCGCGCTTGACGACGGCGAGCTCGTCGTCGGAGTCGGCGACCTTCTGGCAGGTGCCGCAACCCGCGGGCTCCGCGGCGGGGCGGCCCTTGGCCTCCGGGAACACGAGCTGGCCGTCCGCCTCCCCGGCCGCGCCCGGGGCCGGCGCGCCGTCGACCTTGAAGAGGACGAGGTAGCGCCGCCGGCGGTCCGATTCGACCCGGATCGACAGCACCTCGATGCCGATCGACAGCTCCCGGCCGTCGATCGGATAGCGCGCCGTCCGCCGGACCGAGCGGTCCTCCGACTTCGACGTCAGGAGAGCGGCGCGGATCGCGACGGTCAGCCCCGCGTGGACCAGCCTCAGGAGGTTTCCGGACGGGGCGCCGGGCTCGCGCAGCAGATGCGGAGGCAGGCGGCCCTGGACGTGGAGGATGTTGAAGCCGTCGTCGACGAGGAAGGCGGCGGGCGTGTAGCGCGACAGGAGGACGCGCTTGACCTCCTCCTGAAGGGCGGGCTCGGCGACGGAGCGCAGGCCGCTTCGGCGGTCGGGGATGGAGGTCAGCTCCGGCGCGCACAGGACCGCGGGCTGGACCGATTGAGGAGCCGCCGGCGGCGCGGCGAAGAGGGGCTCCCCCTCGCTCGGGCGCGAC
Source organism: Elusimicrobiota bacterium (assembly GCA_023700845.1). Taxonomy (GTDB): domain Bacteria; phylum Elusimicrobiota; class Elusimicrobia; order UBA1565; family UBA9628; genus GWA2-66-18. The sequence goes on from JAMPYD010000106.1 coordinate 5,924, forward strand.
GAACGGCCGCGGTGCTTGTTTTTCTTGCGGGTGGACACGATGTGGGCGAGGGGCCTTCCTATATATGGCCCCGGGTCATGCTACCAGGAACCGGCGGGCGAACCCATGGACAAGTTGTCATGCCCGTGTGACGTCGGCTTGACACGTCCGCTCGGCCGCCCAGGTCACAATTACAATACATATCAGTGACCTCGCCGCACTTCGCGCGGGCGTCATGTTGGATTAGAATGACTGCAGTACACGGAGGGGACTTATGCAGACCAAGGAAAAAATACTCATCGTCGAGGACGAAAAGGACCTCGTCAAGCTGATCCGCTACAATCTCGAGAAGGAGAAGTTCCGGGTGACCGCCGCCCGCGACGCGGAAACGGGCCTCAAGCTCGCCCGGAAGTCGAAGCCCGATCTGATCCTGCTCGACATCATGCTCCCGAAGATGGACGGGCTGGAGTTCCTGCGCACGATCCGCCCCGAGGTGGACATTCCGATCATCCTGCTCTCGGCCAAGCGCAGCGAGATGGACCGCATCCTCGGCCTCAAGCTCGGCGCCGACGACTATATGGTGAAGCCCTTCTCCATCGGAGAGCTGCAGGCGCGCATCACCGGGCATCTCCGCCGCCACGCGGGCGGCGCCGCCAACGGCGAAGCCAAGAAGTCCGTCAACATCGGAAGCATCGCCATCGACTTCGAGAGGCACGAGATCCTCGTCGCGGGCAAGCCGGCCAACCTCGCGCCGAAGGAGTTCGCGATCCTGAAGCTCCTCATCGAGGCCCGGGGCAAGGTCCTCTCCCGCGACCAGCTGCTGCAGATGATCTGGGGCCACGAGAAGGACATGGAGATCGACACGCGCACCGTCGATCAGCACATCGC
>JAMPYD010000107.1 GCA_023700845.1 Elusimicrobiota bacterium
CTCAAGAAGAAGCTCACCGCGCTCAAGATGACCACCGCGGTCGGCGACGAGGGCGGCTTCGCGCCCCGGCTCAAGACCCATCTCGAGGTCCTCGAGATCCTCGCGGCGTCGATCAAGGAAGGCGGCTACGAGGGCAAGGTCCGCCTGGCGCTCGATTGCGCCGCCAGCGAGTACTACAAGGACGGCAAGTACGTCCTCGAAGGCAAGCCCCTGTCCTCCGCGGAGATCGCGGAGGTGTACGCCGGTTGGGCCGCCAAGCACGGGATCGTCTCCATCGAGGATCCGTTGTGGGAGGACGACTGGTCCGGCTGGAAGGCGATGACCGCCAAGCTCGGCGACCGCCTGCGCCTGATCGGCGACGACCTGTTCGTGACCAACCCCGAGCGCCTCGCGCGCGGCATCGCGGAGAAGTCGGCCAACGCCATCCTCATCAAGCTCAACCAGATCGGCACCTTGACCGAGACGGTCAAGGCCGTCACCGACGCCCAGAAGGCCGGGTTCTCCACGGTCATCTCCCATCGCTCGGGGGAGACCGAGGACGCGTTCATCGCGGACCTCGCCGTCGCCCTCAACGCGGGCGCGATCAAGACCGGCGCGCCGTGCCGCTCCGAGCGCCTGGCCAAGTACAACCGCCTCCTGCAGATCGAGGCCGCGCTCGGCAAGAAGGCTTCCTACGCGGGCGGAGCCGCGTTCTCCGCGACCGCCGGAGCGCGGTGAAGGACCGGGCCCGCCTCGCGAAGGAGTTCCTTCGCGCTCACTGGGGCCGGTTGGCGACGGGGGCGGTCCTGCTGTTCGTGTTCTTCGGCAACGGCGGCTTCCGCTCGCTGACGCGCAACTGGCTCGAGCTGCGCCGCCTCAACCGGGAGATCGCCGCCCTCCAGGCCGAGGAGAAGGAGCTCGACGCCCGCCTGAAGTCCCTGCGCTCCGGGGACGGCCCCGTGGAGCGCCTCGCCCGCCGCGAGCTCGGCTACATCAAGAAGGGCGAGATCGAGTACCGCTTCCCGCCTCCCGCAAAGAAGCGCTGAGCCGAACCGGCCTTGGCCCGGAGGCGCTCAATCGACGGACGAGATGTCGTCCGGTCCGACCGTGATCATGGCGATGGTCCTGCCTTCCTTGTCGCAAAATTCAACTTCGTAGGCCTCAGAAGGAACCGTGTGCTCGTGGACTATCGTCCCGCGTTCGCCCGGTTTGAGGCGATCGTCGGGAAAACCGTGGAGCAGCTCGACGACTTGGAAGAGTTTGAATTTGTTGGCCATGCGTGGTTATTTCACGTAGACGGAGACGAGTCTCGGGACGGTCGTGCCGGAATCATAGATCCAAGCGGTTCGTACGACGGCGCTTCCGGCCGGGCCTTGTACGAGGATGTCGACGACCTTGCGTATGCCGTGCTCATTCACCTGCCCCGTAGTCGCCGGCGCGGTAAGTATTCCTTGTTTGATCTGAGCGAGCAAGCCCTCATAGTTATCCTTGGTGTATCCGAGAACGGATCGAAAGACGCGTGCTTTGTCGGAGCCGCCTTGTGCGTGTTGCGGATTGAGGGCGTAAGCGGTGAACTTTCGAGGATCGATGACGGCCTGATTCGCGTTGTATAGCGTCTTGGCCCTGATGATGATGGCCTGGGTTTCCGGCAATATCGCGCCGAATTCGGAAGCCGCAACTTGCGTCGCTGACTGCCCGACGCGGTTCGCTGAATCCGCGACCTTCTGCCCGAAGGGCGCTATCAGAGTTGGAATCGCGCGAAGGCCGTTAAGGATCGCCGGTCCGGTATACCAGGCGACGCCGGCGGTCAGACCAACGGCCAACATGGCGCCTCCGACCTTATAGCCCTGACGGCGATTCTCCGCCATCTGCTCTTCCGTCAAGGTCGGGTCGGGATCGAATCCCTCGCCGGTGACCGTCTGTTTGCTCCGGTACACGCCGTAGCCGATCAGCCCCGCGCCGATCGGCACCGCCAGCGGCCACAACGGCATGCCCTTGTCGTCGATGGGGGCGGACCCGCCGCTCGACAGGCCGGGCACTTCGCTCGTTCCCTTCTTTCTGGGATGTTCCGTGAAAGCGACGGCTTGCCGCGAGCCGCCGTGCTGCGTCGCGACGTACGAGGACGCCGTCTCCGTGGGTGCGGCCGAGGGGGCCTTGCCCGCGCTGCGTCCCGCGGCCGTGTGCTTGAGCAGCAGGGCGCCGCCGTGCTTGGGATCGCGCGCGAGAACCTTCTCCGCCTCGGCGAGCGCGGAGGCGTAGTCGCCCCTCTCCAGAAGGGTCTGGCCCAGGGTCATCGTCAGTGTCTCGTCCCCGGGATCAATCTCGAGGGCGCGGCCGAGGGTGGAGATCGCGGCGTCGTGGTCGTCGAGCAGGACGAGAATCCGCGCGTGCAGGGCCACGTTCTCTCGCGTCTTGGGCGCCCTTTCGACAGCTTCCTCCATACGGGGGCGGAAATCGGCGACGAAGGCCTCGAAGGCGGGAACCTCGCGTTCGCCCCGCTTCAGGGCTTCCTTCCCTTCGGCGAGTTCTTTCTCCAGTGCGACGAGTTCGGGCGCGGCGGCGACGGCCGCGTGGGCGGAGGGGGCGACGAACAACGCCAGAAACAGCAAGGCGCGCATGACCTTTCGAGTGTAACCCCGCTGCCGGCGTAAGTCAACTCTGAGTCTGCGGCCGCTCCCTCGAGTGTTTTGAGCGCAAATGTGATCAAAACCCTCCTCGGAAGATCGGAGTTCGGAAAAGCGAAGGTGCCGGGGGGCGCGGGCCCGCGGGCATATCGGCTACAATACCTCCGTGCTCCCCATCCTGCTCTCGTTTGGGCCCTTCAAGCTGTACGGCTACGGGGCCGCGATCACCTTGGGCGGCGTGCTCGGCGCGCGCCTGCTGTGGCTGCGCCGGGAGAAGATGGGCCTGCGCGACGAGGAGTCCTTCTGGGCGCTGATCAACCTCGCGGTGATGTCGGGCTTTCTCGGCGGCAAGATCCTGTTCCTGATCCAGTACGGCCCGGCCGATTTTTCGCTGATGAGCGGGTACTCGGCCTTCGGCGGCTTCGTCAGCGTGCCGCTGTGCATCGCGGCCTTCGCGCGCTGGAAAAAGATCCCGGCGCTCAGGCTCGCGGACTACATGTTCCTGACCGCGGCGTTCTGGCACGCGTTCGGGCGCCTCGGCTGCTTCCTCGCCGGCTGCTGCTACGGCAAGCCGACCGGCCTGCCGTGGGGGGTGACGTTCCGCGACCCGCGCTCGATGGTGCCCGCGGAGCTGCTCGGCGTCCGCCTCCATCCGGTCCAGCTGTACGAGGCGGGGGCGGACCTGCTGATCGCGTTCGCGCTCTACCGCGTCCTGCGCGCGACGGAGGAGGGGAAAGTCAAGCCCGGCCTCGCCGCGGCCGCCTATTTCGCCGCGTACGGGATCCTGCGCTCCTCGCTCGAATTCCTGCGCGCCGACACCTTGCCGTTCCTCGGGCCGCTGACCCAGGGCCAGGCGCTCGGCGCGTGCCTGCTCGCCGCCTCGGCCGCCGTCATGATCTGGAGGAGCCGATGCTCCCCGTCCTCCTGACGCTCGGGCCGCTCGAGATCTCGACCTACGGCGTGCTCGTCGCGCTCGGCTGGTACGCGGGCGTGCGCTGGCTCGTCTCCCGCCGCGCGGACATGGGCCTGAGCGAGAACCAGATCTGGGACATCGTCTACTGGGTGTTCGGCGGGGCCTTCGTCGGCGGCAAGATCATGTACTTCCTCGTGACCCCGGGCTCGTTCGCGTTCACGCTCGAGGCCCTGCGCTACGGCTTCGTGTTCTACGGCGGCCTGCTCGGCGGCCTCGCGGCGGGATTCTACCACGCCTGGAGGATCAAGCTCCCCTTCCTCAAGCTCGCGGACTGGTGCATGACCGCGCTCGCGCTGGGCCACGGGATCGGGCGCTTCGGCTGCCTCGCCGCGGGCTGCTGCTACGGCCGCCACACGGAGCTTCCCTGGGGCATCGCGATGGCGGGCGACCCTTCCCGCCACCCGACCCAGGTGTACGAGGCGGTCCTCAACCTCGTCCTGTTCGCGGTCCTGGCGCGCTGGGTCCTGCCCCGCGTCGCCGCCGGGCGCCTTCCGCGCGGCGCCGGCCTCGCCTCCTACGCCCTCGGCTACGCCGCCCTGCGCTTCGCCGTCGAGTTCCTGCGCGGGGACGACCGCGGCGCCTTCGTCCTCGGCCTGTCCCCGTCGCAATGGGTCGCGCTCGCGGCCGCCGCGGCGACTTTGGCCGCCGTCGCTTTCCGGAGAAAAACCCAATGAAGAAGCGCCTGATCGTCGAGAACGACCTGCCCCGCCTGGACGCGTTTCTCTCGAAAAATCTGACCGGCTACAGCCGGACCTTCCTGAAGGACATGATCAAGCGCGGCGGCGTCACCGTGGACGGCAAGGTCGTCGACGCCGACGAGCCCATCCTCGAGGGCCAGCGCGTCGAGGTCGAGCTGCCCGAGACGGCCGCCGCCTCCTCCGACGACTTCGAGTCCTGGGTGATCTTCGAGGACAAGCGCCTGCTCGTCCTCAACAAGCCCACGGGCCTGCTGATGCACCCGCTCGGCGACTCCTGGCTCAAGAGCCCCGAGGCGGCGCGCGCCGGCCGCGAGACCAACCTCGCCGCCGAGCTCCAGGTCCACCGCCCCGCCATCCTCAAGGCCGGCACGCCCCGCTGCGGCATCGTCCACCGCCTCGACCGGCCGACGAGCGGCGTGCTTCTCGTCGCCAAGGACCCCGAGACGTACGGCGCGCTCACCGACATGTTCAAGGAACGGTTCATGGACAAGACCTATCGCGCGATCGTGCGCGGCGTCCCGCCGCCGACCTCGCGCGTGTCGGCGCCCATCGGCCGCGAGCCGGGCCAGCGCCAGATCGTCGTCACCCCGCTGGGCAAGCCCGCCGAGACCAACTTCCGGGTCGTCACCAAGAAGAAGATCGCCTGCCTCGTCGAGGCCAAGCCGCTGACCGGCCGCACCCACCAGATCCGCGCCCACCTGGCCCACATCGGCCACCCCGTGATGGGGGACTCCGAGTTCGACCGCAAGGGCGTGCCCGCCGCGCCGCGCCTGATGCTGCACGCCTACCGCATCGCCTTCGAGCACCCGTTCACCGGCCGCCCGGCGCGCTTCGAGGCGCCGCCGCCCGCCGACTTCCAGAAGTTCTGGCGCTCGCTCCGCTGAACGGCAACGAAAATCAACCACAGAGACACGGAGGTCACGGAGAACGGCGACGGATAAAGAGTTAACGTCCACGTCCGTAAGACGTTAACCCTTAATCCGTTTTTTCTCCGTGTTCTCAGTGTCTCCGTGGTTCATTCTTTCCCCGCATGCGTTCCCATACCCCCAGAAATTCGGCCCGAAATAGGCCTCACCAGGTCTTGTTTTCGACGGGGGGGTTTGTCAAAATCCCAATTATGATAATGACCACCTGGCTGGTTGTGAGCGTCCTCGCCGCGTCCGCGTCCGCCGCGCCGTCGTCCGACGCCTCTTTCTTCTCCTCCGTCGCCGGCGTCCGTGCCGAGATGGGCGCCGCGTTCAAGACCGCCTCGTGGAACGAGGTGGACACGCTCATCGATCTGCTGCGCGACCGCGATCCCGAGGTGCGCCGCCAGGCGGTGCGCTCGCTGAAGGCCTGGGTGGCCCAGCGTTCGAGCACGCGCGACCGCGTCCTCGACGTCTACCGGAGCTCCTCCGAGGACCTCGCCGTCCGCCGCGAGGCCGCGAAGACCCTCTCCGTCGTCTCCGGCAACAGCGAGATCTACCAGGCCCTGCTCGACTACGCCCGGCGCGGAAGCGACGCCGGCCTGCGCGCGGTCTCCTATAAATCCCTGTACTGGACGGTCGCGCAGCGCTCCGACGTCCGCGACGACGTCCTCGACGCCGCCCGCCGCGAGAGCGACCCGTCCGTGCGCCTCGCCGCGATCTGGGCGCTGTTCGGCGCCAACGACAGCCGCGTCCGGGACCAGCTCCTCGACATCGCCCGGCGCGACGCGAGCGAGGCGGCCCGAGTCGAGGCCCTCAAGAGCTCCTACGGGCTGATGGGCTACAGCGAGGTCCGCGACCTCGCCTACGACCTGGCGCGCGACGCGGGCACGCCCGCGTCCGTGCGCAGGGCCGCGATCCTGCTGCACTCCAACCGCGTCACCTCGAGCCAGAGGGACCTGCTCGAGGAGATCGCGACGCGCGACCGCGAGCCCGCGATGCGCGCGGCCGCGATCGTCGCCCTCGGCAATCCGCGCGCCGAGGAGCTGATGAGCTTCTTCCACCTCGTCCGCCGCGACGGCAACGGCGTGATGGTGTCCGACCCGCTCGACGCGGAGTAGAGGATGACCGCCGCGGTGATGACCCGCCTCGGGGCGGGGCTGATGTTTCTCGCCGTCGGCCTGGGCGCGTTCGGCGCGCACGCGCTGAAGGCGAGGCTCTCGCCCGACATGCTCGCGATCTTCGAGACGGGCGTGCGCTACCAGGTCTACCACGCGCTGGCCCTGCTCCTGCTCGCGTCCCTGCGCGGCCCGTCCAAGGCCGCCTGGTGCTTCACCGCCGGGATCGCCCTGTTCTCCGGCAGCCTCTACCTCCTCGCGCTCACCGGCGTGAGGAAGTGGGGGGCGGTCACGCCGATCGGCGGGGTCCTGTTCCTGATCGGCTGGCTGATACTCCTGTTCAGCCGCTCGTCCGGGTCCCTCCTCGACCGCCTGAACATCTAGCCCCAACATCTGTTAGAATCGGGCGCATGAGGGCATTAACCTTCCTCGCCTCGCGTTTC
>JAMPYD010000108.1 GCA_023700845.1 Elusimicrobiota bacterium
CGGCGGCCAGCAGGCGGCGCGCCTTCTCCGGCGCGCCGATGGACGGATCCGGGGACGTGTCCATCTTCCCCGAAATCATGGCCTGGACCATCGCCGTCAGGAAATAAGTCCGGACGAAGCTCCCGAACCCGGTCGAGTAGCGGTGGGAATGAACGAGGCCGGTGCGGCAATAACCGCGGTAGCCGAGATGGTAGCAGCGGGCCCCGAACTCCCCGTCCTCGTTCATCACGGTCCGCAGGGATTCGTAGAATCCCCCGGAGCGGCGGAACTTCTCCCGCCGGATAGCGCCGAGCCTCGTCGTGAAGAACATCAGAGGCCCGCGGACCTCCTCCCTCCCCCCGAGCAGGCGTTCCATGTAGTAGGCGTGGTAGACGGAGTAGTTGTAGGCCACCGCGCTTCGCTCGGCCGGCTCGACGTCGCTGATCGTGACGACGAAGTCGGCGTCGGGGTCGGCCTCGAGCTCGCCGGCGAGCTCGCGCAGAAGGTCCCGGCCGGCGGGGAGGATCACGTCCGCGTCGAGAAAAATGAGGACCTCCCCCCGGGCGGCGGCCGCGCCGGCGTTCCGGGCGCGGGACGGGCCGCCATTGACGTCCAGGGAGACGACCCGGACGTCCGCGTCGGCCCGGCACGCGGCGGCCGTCCCGTCGGTCGAGGCGTCGTCGACGACGATGAGCTCGTAAGCGCGGAGGCGGGTCGCCCGGACGGACGCGATCAGCGCGCGGATGCCCCGCGCCTCGTTGCGGGCGGGGACGATGATGGACGTTTTGATGTCGTTCACGGGAGGGCTACGGAGGCGGCGCGGCCAGCAGGCTGCGGCGCTCGGCGAGGATGCGGTCCAGCACGTCCGCGTCCTCCTTCGCGCGGCGCCTCGACAGGGCCTTGTCGTACAGGCGCAGCGCCTCCTCGCGGCGGTGGGAGGACGCGTAAAGGGAGGCGAGGGAAAGGTACGGCCCCAGCCGGTCGGGCTCGAGGGCGATCGCCGAATTCCACTCCGCGGCGGCTTGCTCGCTCTCGCCGCGCAGCGCGTGCAGGACCCCGGCGTCGCCGCGCCACTGAGCCTTGGTCGGATGGAGGAGGACGCGGCGCCGCACGACCTCCAGGGCGCGGTCGTATTCCCCGAGCCCCTGATGCAGGAGGACCAGCCGCCGGGCCTCGTCCTCCACGAGCCGCGAATCCGCGACGCGCGCCAGATGCGCCGAGGCGGCCTTTCGGTCTCCGGCGGCGGCGGCGGTTTCCGCCAGGTCGAGCCGGAGCCCGTCCTCGTCGCCCATGCGGCGCCGCACGCGCGCGGCGCTTCGATTTTCCCCCAGGGCCCGATAGGCGTGGGCCAGGCTCCTCATGCTCTCCGGCTCGAGCTTCAGGCTCTCGGCGAAAGCCAAGCCCGCCAAGGCCGCCGGGCGCTGACCGTCCCTCGCCGCCCTGACCGCGAGGTCGAGGAGCATGCCGGCGTCCTTCGCCCCCGTCAGGTCCGCGCGCTTGAGACGGGCCAGCGAGCGAGCATAGTCGCCGAGGTCGCGATACGCCACGGCCAGCGCGCGCATGCCCTCCGGGTCCGGCCCCGAGGCCTCGGCGAGGGCCAGGCTCTCCAGGGCCTCCCGCCGCCGGCCGGCGCCCGCCGCCTTGGCGGACATATTAAGGAGCATGCGGACGTCGGCCGGCCCCCCGAGCTCCGTCCGCTTCAGAACCGACAGGGCGCGGTCGTACGCGCCGAGGTCCCAGTAGGCGAGGGCCGCCCGCCGCATCCTCTGCGGATCCAGGCTCAAGGTCTCGGCGAAGGCCAGGCCCTCCAGCGCCGCGGGCCGCTGGTTCTCCCGCGCCGCCCTGGCGGCGATATCCAGGACCATGTCGGCGTCCCGCGGCCCCGCGAGCTTCATCCGCCTCAGAACGGCGAGAGAGCGGGAATAGCCGCCGACATCCCGGTAGGCCAGGGCCAGCTTGCGGATCGCCTCGGGAGCCGGCGTCATGCCCTCGGCGACGGCCAGGCTCTCGAGCGCCGCCGGCCGCTGGCCGGATTTCGCCGCCCGGGAGGCGAGATCGAGAAGCAGGTCGGAATCCTCCGCGCCCGCCGGATCGGCCCGCTTCATGACGGCGAGCGAGCGGGCGTAATCGCCGCCGTCGCGGTAGGTCCGGGCCAGGGCGCGGGTCCGCGCGGGATCCAGCCTCAGGCCCTCGGCGAAGGACAGTATCTCCAGCGCCGCCAGCCGCCGGCCCGCTTCGCCCTTCGCCGCGGTCAGGTCAAGCCAGGTCTGCGCCAGCTCGTTTTCCGCGGCGAAATCGAAGCCGGCGCCGGAGAAGAACTCGATGAGCGCCGGGCGCTTCGCCGCCGGCCAGCTCGAGATCAGCTCGAGGACGAGGGGAGGCAGGGGGCTCGAGGCGGCGAGCTGCGCGTTCGTGGCCGCCTCGGAGGATCTCCGGTACCGGCGCGCCACCTCGAGCTCGGCGAGCGCCTCCGCCCGCCTTCCCTCCAGCGCGAGGTAGATCGCCCGAAGGACGCGCTCGCGGATGTCCGCGATCATGCGCAGCCGCCCGTGCTTGCGCCGCTCCCAGATTCGCGCGGCCGGGCCGCCGCTCGCCAGAAGCGCCCAGGCGTGGTTTCTCTCCGCGTCCGCGCTCGGGGCCAGGGACAGCGCCCGGGCCAGGTCGCGGCGGGCCTCCGCGGGCCGTCCTTCCCGCAGCAGACCCAGGCCGCGCTCCGACCAGAGCCAGGGATCGTCCGGGCGGGCGGCCAGCTCCCTCTCCAGCGCCCGGGGCGCGGCCGACCGCGAGGGATAGGTCCCCACGAGCCCGAGCACCCAGGCCTGGCCGGCCAGCATGAGCCCGAAGACCGCGAACACGGCCGCCGCGGTTCTCTTCTCCAGCCGGGCCGAGGCCGCGCGCGTCCACGGCGAGAGCAGGCCGGCCGCGAGCACGGAGAGCAGGGGCCAGGCGGGCACGAAGTAGTTTTCCTGGACCGGCATCAGGCAGTGGATCGCGAGGTAGTAGGCGGCCAGCAGCGCGAGCTGGCGGCGATCCTCGCGCCCGCGCGAGATCCACGCCGAGGCGGCGGCCGCGAGGGCGATCAGCGGGTGAAAGCCCAGTCCGTAGGCGGCCCTTTGCCAAACGGCGGCGAGGAAGCTCAGCGGATGGCTCAGGATCTCCCCCGCGGCCCAGAGATGGACGTTTTGGTCCGCGGCGAGGCCAGCCATCAGCCGCGTATTTCCGATGCCCATCGTGCGCACGAAGCCGACGGCCCCCAGGATGACGTTGTCGTCGGCCCGGCCGTCCTCGAAGACGACGAGGCGTCCGGTGAGCCGCCAGTTCATCCAGATCCACGGGAGCAGGACGAGCAGCGGAACCGCGCAGAGCGCGGCCGCGTCCCGGGCGCGCGAGAACCGCGCCCGCGCGGCGCCCGTCCGGAGATCCCGCGCCCATTCGTAGGCGGCCAGCACGGCCGGGAACAGGCACAGCGGCGACAGCAGGAGCAGGCTCGCCCCGACCGATACTCCCAACCGGACGCTCCCGCCGACGGACGGCGAACGCGCGCGGCGAACGAGGAAATAGGCCGCCAGGAGCACGGCCAAGGTGTAGAGCCAGCGCTCCTCGCTGGCGACCGAGGCCGCCGCCGTCGCGTACAGCAGCGCCGCGCCCGCGCCGCACAGCACGGAGTACAGCGAAGAGCCCAGGGCGAAGACCAGGGCCGCGCTCGCCAGGAAAACCGCGAAGCGCGCCGCGGCGGAAACCGGGGCGGGCAGGTGATTGCAGACGAAGGCGTTGGGGACGGAATAGAACGGCATCGCCCGGGCGATCCCCGGCCGCGCGACGCCGTGCAGAAGGGCCTCGCCGCGCTCGACGTGAAAGTCGGATTCCTCGCGGCAATAGCCGTCGCGGCCGGCGTCCGCGATTTTCCGGGCGACGGAGAGGGACTGGACGGCGGCGCAGGCCAGGAGGATCGCGACGGCGGCCGCCTCCCAGCGTGCCGGCGTCCCCGCGGACGCGCCGGGGCGCCTCAAGCGGATTTCCCCGACGAGGCCGGCTCCGGGAACCTCGCCGCCGCGTCCACGGGCCGGGTCCCGGCGCCGCTCAGGAACCGCTTGTAGCTCCCCTCATGGACGAAGAGGTCGAGCCAGATCAGAAGGTTGAGCACGCACCACAGGGGCCGGCCGTTGTCCTTGCGTCCGGAGAGATGCTCGGCCCAAAGCTCCGACACCGCCTCGTGATTCAGGATTCCGGTCTTCTCCACGTTCCTCCGGGAGAAATAGCGTTCGGCGAGACCGCGGAAATCCTTGAGGAACCACAGCGCGTGCGGCATCTCGAGCCCCATGTTGCTTCGGCGGGCGATCGCGTCCGGGACGGAGCCTTTCATCGCCAGCTTCTGGATGCAGCGCCCCCGGAGGCCCTTCACCTTGAAGCGGTTCGGAATCCGGGTCGCGAAGTCGACGACGGCCCGCTCCATGAACGGGAAGCGCGCCTCGACGGAGTGGGCCATGATCATGCGGTCGTTCTTGACCATGAGGTCGTCGACGAAATAATACTCGAGGTCGATCCGGGAGATCCGGTCGAGGTCGTCGGCCTCGTCCAGGCTGTCGAACAGGTCGGAGAACAGCCGCGCCGTCGGCGCGAAGCGCCAGCCGGCCGGAAGAAGGCGCCGCTTGCGGTCCTCCGGGAGCGCATGACGCCAGTAGCAATGGGACTCCGCGACGCCCAGCTCGGCCCCTTCGGTGAAGCGCTTGGACACGAAGTCGAAGCTCAGTTTGTCGTAGGACGCGGGCAGGGCGGCCGCCGCCGACCGGATGAGGCCCCTCAGAGAGGGCGTCGTGAGCCGGCGGTAGAGGGCGCGCGCCCTGCAGGCCCGGTGGGTCTCGTAGGCGTTGAAGATCTCGTCTCCGCCTTCTCCCGACAGCAGGACCGAGACGTGATTGCGCGCCTCGCGGGCGAGCAGGAACATCGGGACGGCCCCGCCGTTGCCGCTGGGCTCGTCCATGTAGGCGACGGAGCTCACGAGGTTCTCCAGCACGTCCGAGGGATCCACCGTGATCTCGTGGTGGATCGAGCCGGCGTAGTCGACCATGATCCGCTGATAGCGGGACTCGTCGAAGCTCGCCTCGTTGACCTTCAGCGAGTAGGTGTGCATCGCCCGGCTTCCGCCGAGCTCCTTGACCAGGGCCAGCAAGGTGCTCGTGTCGAATCCGCCCGACAACGTCAGCCCCACGGGCGCGTCCGAGACGAGGCTGCCGCGGACGGACTCGCGCATGAGCCCGCGCAGGGTCGCGGCCGCGTCCGCCTCGCTCAGGGAGAGGTCCGGGGCGTAGGCGATCCGGTGGTAGCGCCGCATGTCGACGCGCCCCGAGGCCAGGTCGATCTCGAGAAGATGCCCCGCCTTCAGCTCCTCGATTTCCTCGAACGGCGTGCGCCGCCCCGGGATGTAGGCCAAGGTGAGGAAATGCCAGAGCGCCTCCCGGTCGAGCCGCTTCTCCAGGCCCGGCACCTCGAGCAGCGCCTTGATCTCGGAGGCGAAGTACAGCCGCCCGTTTTTGCGCGCGAAGAACAGCGGCCTCAGGCCGTACGGGTCCCGGACGAGGTAAGCCTTGCGCCGACGCCGATCGTAAAGGCAGAAGGCGAACATGCCGGAGAGGGCGGTGATGAAATCGATCCCCTCCTCGTCGTAGAGGTGGAGGAGGACCTCCGTGTCCGAGGCGGACCGGAAGGGGCGCCGGCGCGCCAGCTCCTCCCGGCGATTGGCGGAGTGGGTGACGGTCCCGTTGAAGCCCAGCCAGACCGAGCCGTCCGCGTTGGGCATCGGAAGCGCCGCGTTGTCCGACGGGTCGACGACGCTCAGGCGCGCGTTCCCGAGCGCGCAGTCGTCGTCCCAGAAGACCCGCTGGGCGCTGGGGCCGCGGTGGCGGAGCATCCCGGTCATCGCGCGCACGACGTCCCGATCGGACGGGTCGAGCCGCGATTCGAGCGCGAGCGCCCCCGCGATGCCGCACATGGGGCTAGTTCCCCTCCCTTCGCAGCGCCGCCAGGCCGTGAAGGCCGGCGTAGCGCGCGGGGACGCCGACGCAGCGGGCGTCGTGGGGGCAGGCGCGGCAGGAGGGAAGCTTGGCGCGCCCGATGAGGCCGGCGTCCCCCGAGAAATCCTCCGCGAAGCGCACGCGGTCCTGCGGCAGCGCCCGCGGCGACGCGTGGCGGGCGGGCTCGTCGAAAACGCAGGCCGGGAAGGAGCTCTCGCCGCCGGACCGGGAGACGCCGAGGCCCGCGACGCGGCAGCGCGCGACGGCCCGGCGCAGGAACGGCGCGGCGTCCTCCAGGGCGACCGTCCAGGACGGGACCGTCTGATGGCCGACCTCGTTGATCATGGAGAAATAGACGTCGGGGCGCCCGAGCCGCGCGACGAAGTCCACCAGCCCGGGGAGGTCCCGGTAGTTGTGCGCGTTGACGACGACGTTGACCGTAACGCTGAGGCCGCGGCGCCCGAGCAGGGCCGCGAGCCCGGCCGCGGCGCGGGCGTATTGGCCGCGGCTGCCGGTGATCCGGTCGTAGGCGGCGGGCCGGTGCGAGTGAAAGGAGAACAGGTAGGTCTTCACGCCGAGAGAGATCAAGGTCTCGAGCAGGCCGGGGCGCGTCAGATAGACCCCGTTGGTCTGGAGCACGAAGCGGCGAAAGCCGCGGCGGCGGGCGGCGGCGACGATCGCGGGCAGGCGCGGGTCCGAGGCGGGCTCCCCGCCGGAGAGGGTCAG
>JAMPYD010000109.1 GCA_023700845.1 Elusimicrobiota bacterium
AATTGGAGAAACTCTTTTGACGGCATCACATAGCCGCCCTCGCCCTGCAGGGGCTCCATGATCACCGCGGCGACGTCGGAGGGGTCGATCTTCGTCGAGAACAGCTCGTGCGCGGCCTTGATGCATTCCTCCACGGTGTTGCGGTAGGGATTGTGAAACGGGAGGTGGTAGGCGGTCTCCGGCAGCAGGGGGCCGAAGCCCTTGCGGTACTTGACCTTCGAGGTCGTCAGGGACATCGCCGCGTAAGAGCGGCCGTGAAAGGACGAATGAAACGAGACGATCGCCGCGCGCTTGGTGTGCTGGCGGGCGAGCTTGACCGCGCCCTCGATGGCCTCGGTGCCGGAGTTGGACAGGAAGGTCCGCCACTTGCCGCCGCCGGGCGCCGACTTGGCGAGGGCCTCGCACAGGTTCGAGAAGCCCTCGTAGTAGAAGTCGGTGCCGCAGATGTGGAGGAACTTCCCGGCCGCGTCCTGAACGGCCTTCGTCACCACGGGGTGCTGGTAGCCCGTCGACGAGACGGCGATGCCCGCCATCCAGTCGATGTAGCGGTTGCCGTCGACGTCCTCGACCATGGCGCCCTTGCCGCCGGCGATGACGAGGGGATACTCCTTTATATAGGACGGCGAGGAGAATTCCTTGTCCTTGGCGATGACGACCTTGGCCTTCGGCCCGGGAGGGGCGACGAGGATGCGGGGATAGTCGGGCTTCACCGGCGCGAGTTTGGTGGCCATGGTCTTACTCCATGATGGTGCGGCTCTGCTCGCGCATGAATTGCGTGACGTAGTAGGGTCCGCAGCCGCCCTTGCCGGTCGAGCCGGAGCCCTTCCAGCCGGTAAAGGACTGCACGCCGGGCCACGCGCCCGTGGTGGCGCCGGTGCGGCGGTTGGCGTAGCAGACGCCGGATTCGATCTCATCAAAAAATTTCTGGATTTCATCTTTCTTGGCCGTGAAGATTCCCGCGGTCAAGCCGTACTCGGCCCGGTTGCCCTCGGCGATGGCCTGGTCGATGCCCGTGACCCTGCCGATGGCGAGGATGGGGACGAACAGCTCGCGCATGAAGATCTCATGGTCGAGCGGGAGCTCCACGATGGTCGGCTCGCAGAAATGTCCCTTGTCGTAGAGGCCGCCCTTCATGCGCGCGCCTCCGATGAGCACCTTGCCGCCCTTCTTCGCCGAGACGATCGCGTCCTCGAAGGTCTTCGCGGACCTGGCGTTGATGACCGGGCCGAAGAAGACGTCCCTCTCGGTCGGATCTCCGCACTTGATGGCCTTGGTCTTCTCGACGAGCTTGGCCGAGAAGGCGTCATAGACTTTTTCATGGACATAGACGCGCGAGCAGGCCGAGCACTTCTGCCCCTGCAGGCCGAAGGCGGACTTCATCACGCCTTCCGCCGCCATGTCGAGGTCCGCGGTCTCGGAGACGTAGGTCGGGTTCTTGCCGCCGAGCTCCATCAGCGCGGGCTTGGGCCAGTTGACGGAGAACTCCTTGACCATCTTCATTCCGATCTCCTTGGAGCCGGTGAAGACGATGCCGTCGACGCACGGGTGCTTCCAGAAGGTGTCGCCGATGACGGAGCCCTTGCCGGTGATAAAGTGGAAGCACCCCGCGGGCACGCCCGCGTCGCGGTAGGCTTCATAGAGCATCAGGCCGGTCCAGGGCGTGTCCTGCGCGGGCTTGTAGACGACGGTGTTGCCGGCGAGCAGGGCCGCGGCGGACATGCCCGTCGAGAGCGCCATCGGGAAGTTGAAGGGCGCGATGCAGACGAAGACGCCGAAGGGGCGCAGGACCGAGCGGGTGTTCTCGTTGGGGGAGAGCTTGCCGAGCGGCACGACGTAGCCGTTGTTGTCCTCGATGTTCTTGGCGTAGTACTCGATGAGGTCGGCCGACTCCTCGGTGTCGCCCATCGCCTCCATGCGGCTCTTGCCGACCTCGAGGCTCATCACCGCGCCGATCTCGTACTTGCGCTCGCGGATGAGGGCCGCGGCCTTGCGCATGATCTTGATCCTTTCCTGCCACGGCAGCGCGCCCCAGGCCTTCTGCGCCTTCTTGGCCGAGCGGCAGGCGGCGTCCACGTGCTCCGGGGTCGCCGCGGCGAAATTGTTCAGCAAGGAGCCGTCGATCGGCGAATAATCCGGCAGGAGTTCGGAGGAGGACTCGACGGCCTTGTAGTCGATCCAGAGGGGGTGGTTCTTGCCCGTCTTGGAGCGGACGAGCTTGAGCGCCGCGTCGAAGTCCTTGTGGAACTGCGTGAGGTCCGCGTTGGCGGAGGAGTAGGTGATCTTGAACGGGGCGGCGCTAGCGGTGGACATTGAGCTTCTCCTGTGTGCGGTCGAGCGCGGTCTTGAAGCGGGCGACGATCTCGTCGATCTCCGCTTCGGTCACGATGAAAGAGGGGGCGAGCATGACGAGGTCGCCGTTCTCGCCGTCGGCGTGGCCGGTGTTGGGCCAGACGATGAGGCCCGCGTCCTGGGCCGCGGCGACGAAGGCCTCCGCGAACTTGAGCGAGCGCGGGAACGGCGCCTTGGTCTTCTTGTCGGCGACGAACTCGATGCCGGCGAGCAGGCCGAGGCCGCGGGTGTCGCCGACGGCCGGGAGCTCGCGCAGGGCGGCGATCTTCGTCTGGAGGACGGCGCCCAGCTTCGCGCAGCGCTCGACGAGGCCGTGCTTCTTGATATGACGGACGGCGGCCAGGCCGGCGGCGCAGATGGCGGGGGAATGCGAAAACGTTTGAGCGTGCTTGAAGGCGCCGGAGCCCTTGGCGATGGGGTCGATGACCTTGCGCGAGGCGAGGACGGCGGACAACGGAACGTAGCCGCCGGACAGGCCCTTGCCCATGGTCATGATGTCTGGAACGACGTCGAAGTGTTCGATGGCGGCCCAACGGCCCGTGCGGCCCGCTCCCGAGAGAACTTCATCCGCGATAAACAGAATATTATGCTTATCGCAGATCTCCCGGACGCGCTTGAAGTAGTCCTTGGGCGGGACCGAGCCGCCGGTGGAGGAGCCGCCGACGGGCTCGGCGATGAAGGCGGCGACGGTGCCGGCGCCTTCTTTGAGGATCGCGGCCTCGAGGGCCTCGGCCGTCATCGCGGGGGATCCCGCCTCGCAGCGATACGGATAAGGCGCGGGGATCATGGTCACCGGCACGAGCCAGGGCGCGAACATCTTCTTGTAGGCGCCGCGCGCGGAGGCGGAGAGGGCGAGCAAGGTGTTGCCGTGGTAGCCGGGGGTGCGCGCGATGATCTTGTGCTTGTCGGGCTTGCCGGACTCGACCCAATGCTGGCGGGCGAGCTTGAGGGCGGCTTCGACCGCCTCGGAGCCGGAGGAGAGGAAGTAGGCGTAGTCGAGGCCTTTGGGGCTCAGGGTCCGCAGCTCGGCGGCCAGGAGCTCGGCGGGCTCGTTGGTGAAGGCGGTGCCGTTGACGTAGGCGACCTTGCGGATCTGCTCGGCCACCGCGTCGGCGACCTCGGAGACGCCGTGGCCGAGGTTGGCGACGTAGGCTCCGCCGCAGGCGTCCAGGTAGCGCTTCCCTTGGTCGTCGATCAGCCAGCACCCTTCTCCGCGCACGATCAGGGGGAACTCTCGGTCGAGAGCGCGGTAGAAGACGCCGGTGTCGGGGTAGCGCCGGGGCGGCATGAATTTTATTGTAACATAAGCCCATGAGCCTGAGGCTGCTCGCCGCGGACGGAACCTTGGCCGCGTGGGCTCCCGCCTCGCCCCCGACGGTCGTCCTCCGCGTGGAGGGGCCGGGCGCGCGGGCTCGCGCCGTGAGCGCCGCCGCCCGGGGCGCCTTGACCTTCCTCGGCTACGAACCGGCGCAAGGCGGGGGGGAGCCCGACCTGACCGTTCTCCTCGGCCCCTCGACGGGCGAGGATTGCGCCTACTCCGAGGAGCTTCATTACCTGTGCTTGAAAACCCACCCGCGCAAGCCCCTCAACGTCACCCGCGAGGGGCTGGACGCGGCCCGGAGGGAGCTTCTCGCCCTCAAGTCCTCGGCCCGGTCGCTGGCGGGGGTGTCGCTCGAGCCCAGCTCCCGCGGCGTGACGGGCTATCTGCACCGTTTTCGCGAGGCCCTGAGCCGGGATTTCGACTTCCCGGAGGCCCTGTCCTGCGTCTGGGACGGGCTCCGGCCGGGGGCCTTGTCCCCGGGGTCGAAAGCCGCCCTTTTGCGCGTCGCTTTGCCCGCCTTGGGCCTCGACGGCCCCCTCCCGGGTGGGTCTTGACGAAGGCCCTTCCCGGGGCTACACTCCGAGTGTTGGAGGGACTATGACCGAGATCAGATTCAAGTTTGATTTGGCCTTCAGCCGCCGCTTCCTGGTCGCCTCCGGTGCGGCCGTGATGATGCTGTGCGCGGTCCCCGAGCTGGACTCGGAAAGCGTCACGCTGTCGACCTACTACCCCGCCCCTTCCGGCGTCTACACTCAGATGATCACGACGGGCAATACCTATTTGGCGCGCGACGGCGGCGCGGGCACCAGCGTCGGCATCGGCACCACGGCACCGGGCGCGAAGCTCGACGTGAACGGCCTGGCCCGGATGCAGCGCCTGACGACCACCGGCGCGAACGCCCTCAACACGGCCGACCCTTACGCGGCCGACCTGACCCTCGGCAGCGACGTCGGCGTCCGGCACGACTCGTCGATCATGATGTGGAGCGCGGCCAGCGCCATGCGCCTTCGCAGCGAGGGGGACGTCCTCTACCTGAACACCTGGAATTCTCCGGCCGCGACCTACAACGTCGCTCTGGCCGCCGGGGTCGGGCAGACCAGCACCTTCAACGGGCCGGTCACGGCCACCGGGAAGATCTCGTTCAACGACAGCGTCGTCAGCACGAACCACAACTGCAATATGACGGTCTACGGCCTCGGGTACCAATCCTGCGGCGCCGGCCGCTACGCGACCTACACGAGCGGCGTCATGGTCAAATACACGACCACCGTCGGCACCACCGACCCCACCGGCACGATGCTGTGCTGCGTCTGCCCCAGCGGCGGCTGTCCCACCCTCTAGGGCCGGTCATTCGGGCCGCGAAATAGAATGTGGTATAGTTTTGCCCTCCCATGGCACTGCATCTCCCGGTCAACGGTGTCTGCAACATCAAGTGCGTCTTTTGCTCCTCCGAGGGGCGCGCCGGGACCTACGCTCTCAAGCAGCTCCTCGACGAGATAGACCGCGACAGGACCGGCCACGTCCAGATCTCCGGCGGGGATCCGCTGCTCAAGGACCCCGCCGAGCTGCTCGAGATACTCCTTCATTGCCGCAAGAAGGGGAAGATCATCGAGTTCCAGACGAACGGGGTCCTGCTGACGCGCTACGACGAGAAGCGGCTGAAGCTGATCCGGGGCCTGGTGAACTTCTTCAACATCAACTTCTCCGCGCCCGACGCCGCGCTCGACCTGGAGGTCACGGAAACCCCCGGCGCCTTCGACCTCCGCGTCGCGGGCGTGCGCCGGCTGATCGAGGCCGGCTCCGAGGTGCGGCTCAACTATATCGTGCACGCCCTGAACTACCGCCGCTGCGAGGATTTCGTCCGGTTCGCCTCGGGCGAGATTCCCGGCTTCTCGTGGATCCAGTTCAGCTACTGCAAGGGCATGGGCCGCGCGAAGGGCAACGAGCTCGTGATGCCCCGCTTCGAGGAGGCCGCGCCCTTCCTCAACGCCGCCTTCAAGGCCTGCAAGGATCTCGGCGTCTCCTTCGACGTCGACCACATCCCGGTCTGCTTCGTCATCGACTACCGGGACCATCACGCGGACTACCGCAAGATGCGCGAGCATAAGCCCGGCGTGCACCTGTCCGAGAAGCAGAAGATCTCCGACTGCGACGGCTGCGTGATGCGGGAGGCCTGCCCGGGCCCGCGGCGGGACTATCTCGAGATCTACGGCGAGCTCAAGCCGATGCCTCTGATCAAGGCGGTCCTCCCCTGAGCGCCGCGCCCGCGGCCCCGGCCGCCTTCGACGTCGAGTCCGTCCGCGCCCTGTACCCGGCCCTCGGCCGCGAGGTCGACGGCAAGCGCCTCGTCTACCTCGACAGCGCCTGCACCGCGCTGAAGCCCGCCGCGGTCGCCGCGCGCCTCGCCGATTTCTACGCGAACTGGGGCGGCTGCGGCGGCAAGCGCTCGACGCACCTGCTGAGCCAGCAGGTCGAGGACTGGTTTCAGGAAGCGCGCCGCCGCGCGGCGCTTTTTTTGAACGCGGAGTCGCCCAACGAGATCGTCTTCACGTCGGGAACCACGGAGGCGGCGAACATCGTCTGCGGCGGCTTCCCTTTCGACGGCGAGCGCCGCAAGGTCGTCATCACCGACCTCGAGCATAACGCGGTCGCGCTGCCGTTCATCGAGGCCGCGCGCGCCGGGCGCATCGAGCTGGCGATCTGCCCGACGGACGAGGGGCGCCTCGACCTGGACCGCCTCGCCTCCTTGCTCGACGACAAGACGGCGCTTCTCGCGATCACGCACGCGTCCAACGTGATGGGCGGCGTCGTGCCCGTCGCCGAGGCCGCGAAGCTCGCGCGCCGCAAGGGGATCAGGGTGTTCGTCGACGACGCGCAGTACCTCGGCACCCACCGCGAGGACGTGTCGACGCTCGGGGCCGACTTCGTGGCGTTCTCGGCCCACAAGCTCGGCGGCCCCTTCGGCGTCGGCGTGCTGTGGGGCCACGAGACCGAGCTCAACCGCCTGGGGACGTGGAAGCTCGGAG
>JAMPYD010000110.1 GCA_023700845.1 Elusimicrobiota bacterium
GCGCGACCGCGAGCTGAAGAAGCGCGCGGCCCCGCCCGCCGCCAGGTCCTGATGGCCGCCCGGCGCGTCCGTCTGGGCGCCGAGGCGCGCGGCGCGCTGGCGAAGGTCTTCGCCGCCGCGAGGCAGCCGGTGTGGCTCGTCGGCGGCTCGATCCGCGACGCCGCGCTCGGCCGGCCGTTCGGGGACCTCGACCTGGCCTGCGCCGACGCGCGCGCCCTGGCGGCCCAGCTCGCGCGCGCGTTCAAGGGGACGCTCGTCACCCTCGACGAGACGAACGCCGTCTACCGCCTCGTCCTGATGCCCGCGCGGGGCAAGGCCCTCAAGCAGATCGACATCGCCGGCCTCCAGGGCAAGACCATCCTCGAGGACCTCGGCCGGCGGGATTTCACGGTGAACGCCGCCGCCCTCGAGCTGACGAAGGAGCTGCCGCCGTCGCTCCCCGAATCGGCGTTCATCGACCCGCGCGGCGGCCTCAAGGACCTCGCCGCGGGCGTGCTCCGCGCGGACATCGAGCAGAACCTCAGCGACGACCCGCTGCGGCTGCTTCGCGCCGTCCGCCTCGCCGCCCAGCTGGGGCTGACGATCGACGCGAAAACGCTGAAGGCGATCAAGCGCCGCTGCCGCCTGATCCAGGTGCCCGCCGCCGAGCGCGTCGCCGCGGAGCTGCTCATGCTCCTCGCGGTCCCGGGCGCCTCGTCCTGGCTCGCGCTGATGGACGAGCACGCCCTGCTCACCGCCGTCTTCCCCGAGCTCGAGCCCGCGCGCCGCTGCGCCGAGGATTATTACGGCCCCGGCGGCGTGCTCAAGCACACGCTCGAGGTCTGCGCCCGGGTGGATTTCCTGCTCACGAACCTGCGCACGGTCTACCGTCCGCTCGCCGGCGACCTGGAGGCGCACATCGCCCAGCGCGGCGGACCGCCGTTCCGCGCGCTCCTCCTCCTGGCCGCCCTTCTGCACGACGTCGCCAAGCCCGAGACCGCGAAGAAGGTCGACGGGCGTCTGCGCTTCTTCGAGCACGACACGAAGGGCGCGGTCCTCACGGAAAAAATCCTGCGCCGCCTGCGCCTCTCGCGCGACCAGATCGGCACCGCCTCGGCGATCGTGCGCCAGCACCTGCGCCCCGGCCACCTGGCGGCCGGCGGGCCGCTGACCGAGAGGGCGGCGTACCGCTTCTTCCGCGACCTCGGCGAGGACGCCCCGGGCCTGCTCATCGTCTGCTGGGGCGACCACGCGAGCTATCTTCCCGAGGCGCGCCTCAAGCGCCTCCTGAAGACGGCCGCCGCCGACGTCAAGCGCGCCGACCTCTCGGCCTTCAAGCCCGAGGACGCGCGCAAGACCGTCCACCATCTCCAGCTCGTCTCGACACTCCTGCGCCGGTGGCGCGACCTGTCGCGCGCCCCGGCCCCGGAACGCCTGCTCGACGGCCGCGACGTCATGAAAGCCCTGAAGCTACCGCCCGGGCCCCGGATCGGGGAGCTCCTCGAGCGCGTCCGGGAGGCGCAGGCCGAGGGGGAAGTCAAAAACCGCGACGAGGCCATCGCCCTGATCTCACGCCTGAAATGATTGCGTAACAGCCGGAAGCTAGCCTCTCCTAATAGGATGGCGCCCATCTCGCTAAGCGCTCGCCGCACCTTGATCGCCGCCGCTCTGGCTGCGTCCGCCCTCTATGCCCCGGCGCCCTCCCGAGCTTCCGCGCCGACCATCACGCCGAAGGTTCTCCAATGCGACGGGAGCTTCACCGTCGGCTCGATCACGAGCCACCCGGCCCCGACGGTCCGCGCGGAATTCCAGAGCCTTACGCCGGGACTCAAGGTCGACCAGCGGCGCCTCAGCATCCACGCGAGCACGATCGGCCTCTGGCGCTTCGACGGGAACTACACGGTCACCGTCTCGAGCTGCTACACCGGCGGCTGCAACGGCGGCGCGAACTCTTGCCGGACCTGGAACTGGGCGTATAACGATTCGAACGGCTCGGCGTCCGTGCGGACCGGTCAGTGCACGTACGTCGACGTCGTCGCGGCCGACTGCAGCCAGCCGATGACTTTGCTGGGCCTGGCCAGCAACCAGCCGATTGTGCCGCTCGCCTCCGCCTGCCCGGCGGACCCGTCGACATTGCCCGCGGGCAGCGGCACCACCGCGATCACGCCCACGGGGCCGCTGCCTCTCGGAACCGGAGGCGGCGCCGCCTCCAGCGGCCTGTCCGCCAACGCCCTGCAGCTCAACGGCTCGAGCCTCTACGGAACCTCCCCGAGCAACATCGCCTGGGAGCTGCCGCCGACCTACACCCTCACCGCCTGGATCGAGCCCTCGGCCAACAACGGCCGCATTCTTTCGCAGCAGGGGGCCAACGGCTACTGGGGCATCGCCGTGAGCACGGGCGGGCGCCTGCGCCATTTCGACTCCCGCGACATCAGCGGAGCCGTCGACCGGCGAGAAGCCGTGCTGCCCAACACGACGCCGGACCTGGTGACGGGAGCCGACACCTGGCACCTCGTCCACGTCGTGCGGCGAAACGGCGTCGACCGCCGCTTCTTCGTCGACGGGCGCCTCGTCGCGACCGTGATCGCCACGAGCACGGACTCCTTCGCCAACCACACGATCGGGGGAACCCTCGAGATCGGCCGCTACTCCGGCGGCAGCGAGTACTTCAACGGCAGGATCGACGACGTCCGCATCCTGAACTCGGCGCTCAACGAAGACGACATCATGCTCGAGTACGACACGAAATTCCACAAGTATTCCTCGAACTCGGGCGTCTCCTACAGCACCTACGCGGGCTCCTACTCCGGCGTTCCGACCTACGGCACCACGGGCGTCGTCACCTACGTTCCGCCGGAGGCCTACTCGTCCACGGCGCGCTGGATCTTCGTCGCCCAAAGCACCTACAGCGAAAGCTCCTTCAGCTCCTCCTACGGCGTCACCATCGACAACTCCCCGCCGATCGCGCCGTCGCTGACCGCGGTCGCGACCTCGCCGAACGACGTCACCTGGAACTGGACGCTTCCGCCGCGCGTCTGCCTGCCCCCGGGCTCGGCCGCCGTCACCTATCACCTCGTCGACGCGACCGCCAACACGAACCTGATCCCGCCCGGCAACATGAACCACCCGACCTTCACCGTGGGGGAGAACCTGCCCGGCTCGTCGAATCAGCTGGTCGGCCGCAAGCTCCGGGTCACCGACAACTGGGGCTCGGGCCTCAGCGCCGCGACCTCCATCTACACCTTGGCGAACCCGCCGCTGGCGGCCAGCGTGGTGCCGAGCGCGGTCTCGACGGGCAGCGCGCTGATCAGCTGGAACCAGAACGGCAACCCGGCCTACACGCGCTACCTCGTCAGCGTCTCGCAGGACTCCCTGTTCCTGACCGGCGTCTCGACGCCGGTGACGCTCGCCAGCGACTTCACCGGCAGCTCGATCGCCCTGCCCGGCCTCCTGATGGGCACGACCTACTTCGTCCGCGTCCAATCCTACAGCGGACGCTCCAGCGACTCGTACGGCGGAACCGGCTCCGTATTCGTCAGCACGTCGTTCACGACCTTGCCCGGCGTCCCCAGCCTCGGCGGCGCCCCGCTGTCGGCCTCCTCGATCAAGTGGGACTGGACCGCCGTGCCCGGCGCCTGGTACTACAAGCTGTTCGACATCGCCGGCTCGACCCTGCACACCGGCGGCGAGCTCACCTACACCCAGCCCGGTCTTACGACCAACACCCAGTACACGGCCCGCGTCGAAGCCGTCGGGGCCAACGGCGCCGGCGCGCGGGCCTCGGCCACTTCCTTTACGCTGGCCAACGACCCGACGGCGCCGGTCGTCAACGCGGCGTACTCAAGCAGCATCACCTACTCGTGGACCGGGGGACTCAATCCCTCCTACACCTTCTACGAGGTCGTGGTCACCACGGATTCGAGCTACGGCATCATCATCACCACCTTGACCGTCAACGCGACGACCGCCACCGCGACCGGCCTTCTCCAAGGCACCACCTACTACGCGCGCGCCCGCTCGATCAACGGAGGCCAGCTTTACGGGACGGGCTTCGCCGTCTTCGCCGCGACGCGCACCTTGCCCGATCCGGCGATCACCGCGGTCGCGTCTCCTCCCTCGGCCTACGTCCCGCCGAACGGGTCGGTCGGGCAATGGCACTTCGACGAAAGCACCGGCACGCTCGCGGCCGACTCGGCGGGCCCCAACAACACCGCCTACCTGACCTGCCTCGCCGCCGCGTGCGTCTCCACGCCCACCTTCATCGCCGGCCCGGCCGGCCTGGGCAACGCGGTGTCCTTCTCGGGCCTCGCCAACGGCCTCGTCGTCGCCCCCGACACCGCGAGCTACAACTCCGTGGGCAGCCTCACCGTCTCGGCCTGGGTCAACCCCTCGAGCCTCGCCCAGCCGAACGGCGCGGGAATCGTGGTGCGCGGCAGCGGCACGGTCGAGAACTTCGCCCTCGACGTGTCCGGCGGCCTGTACCGCTTCCTTCCGAAGCCCGGCTTCGTCGCGGCCTCGACGAGCCCGATCGCGGTCGGAGGCTGGGTCCACCTGATCGGCAGCTACAACGCCTCGGTCGCCAGCGCCACGCTGTACGTGAACGGCCGCCCGGCCGGCACGGTCACGACCGTGCCGGTTCGTACGGCGGCGACGCACGACATCTCGATCGGCAACCGGCAGTCGGGCCTCGCGACCGGCTACGACCGGGGCTTCATCGGCGCCATCGACTCCGTGCGCGTGCAGAACCGGGCCCTCAGCGCCGCGGAGGCTCTCGCCGAGTTCGAGGGCAGCTTCGTGGCCACCGTGACGCCGCCCTCGCCGAACAGCTCCATCCTCATCGGCCTCGCGCCCAACGCCTTCGGCGCGCCCGCCACCATCAGCGTCTCCGTCGATCCCCTCACGCACCCGATCACGATCACGCCCGCGGTGCTCGACGCGGGCCTCAGCGTGATTCCGACGGGATTCGCCCTCGTTCCGAACAGCATCATCGAGATCGTGCCGATCGTCGCGGGCGCGCCGTTCACGCAGAACCTCGGCTCCTCGGCGAGCATCTCGATGCCCTACGCCGACGCCGACGCGAACAACGTCATCGACGGCACCAGCCCGCCGTTGGCCGCCTCGGCGATCAAGGTCTATACGCTCAACACCACGGTCAACCGCTGGGAGCTGCTGCCGACCTTCATCGATCCCGCCGCGCGCCGCATCACCGCCCTGACGCCGCACTTCTCGGTGTTCGCGATGTTCGCGCCGTCGACGATCGGCGTGTCGCTGTCGCAGGTGCGCGTCTACCCCATTCCCTGGAAGCCGGGAACCAACGGGCGCTTCGACGCCGCCGGCGTCACGTTCGACCGCCTGCCCGTGACGGGCACGATCCGCATCCTGACCCTCGCGGGAGAGCGCGTGCGCGAATTCTCGTTCGACGGCGCGAACTCGGGCTCGGTCGTCTGGAACGGCATCACCGACGGGGGCCGGCGCGCCGCCAGCGGCGTCTACTTCGCGCGCATCACCGGCGGCGGCGGCGAGTCGATCGTCAAGTTCGCGATTGAAAGATGAGGAACTCCCTGCTCGCCGCCTCGCTCGTCCTCGCGGCGCTTCCGGCCGCGGCGGCCGGCTTCGGCTCGAGCCAGGGGGGGACCAGCGGCGCGAGCTTTCTCAAGCTCGGGGCCGACGCGCGCGCCGCCGGCATGGGCGGCGCCGTGCGCGCCGCCGTCGACGACGCGACCGCGATCTATTGGAACCCCGCCGGACTCTCCGGCCTGCGCTACCGCCACGCGACGATGACCCACGCCGCCTCCTATCAATCGACCTTCCAGGACTTCATCGCCTACGCCCAGCCCGTGGAATCGCCCTTCTCGCGCCAGACCGGCCGAGAGCGGGACCTGCGCCCCGATCAGCTCGGCACCATCGGCGTCGCCGTCCTCTACCAGAACTCCGGGACCATCTCCGAGGTCGACAACGCCGGGACGCCGACCGGAGACCGCTTCACGCCCCAGGACCTCGCCGTCTTCCTCGCCTGGGGCGCGACGGTCTCGCGGGGCCTCGACGTCGGCCTCGGCCTCAAATACGTGACCTCGAAGATCCAGGGGTCCGCCTCGACCGGCGCCCTGGACCTCGGCGCCCGCTGGCGCACCTGGCTGCCCGGGGAGTTTCCTTACGCCCTGTCGCTCAGCGCCCAGAACCTCGGCGGCCCGCTCAAGTTCCGCGAGCAGGGGGACCAGCTCCCCATGATCGTGACGGTCGGCCAGGCCCTCAAAATCACCAAGGGCCTCGTCGTCACGCTGGATGTGAACGCCCCCCGGGACCGATCGATTTACACGTCCTTCGGCCTCGAGTGGCGCGTCCCCATGAAGCAGGGCCTCTCCAGCGCCCTGAGGGCGGGCTACGACGGCCGCCTCAAAGGCGGCGACTCCGACGGGCTGACCGGCGTCACCTTCGGCGGCGGCCTCGGCGTGCAGCGCTTCGGCTTCGACTACGGCTGGTCGCCGGCCGGCGGCCTCGGCTCCACCCACAAGCTGTCCCTCTCCTACCGCTTCTGACGGCGGTTACGGCGCGCGCCGAAATGGGCGGGCCGATGGAATGAATCCCTTCGGGGACGCGCGGATCGACCGCGCTCCGGGGTAGACGCGGCTATGAAGACCATGGCCGCGTCAACCCCAAGCCCCTCAGGGATTCATTCCA
>JAMPYD010000111.1 GCA_023700845.1 Elusimicrobiota bacterium
CGACGAGGGCCGGTCCTGGTCGCGCCTGGCCGCGTACCTGCCGCACATCTACGCGGTGGAGACGGCGACCTTGCCGCGCTGATGAAGGTGATCATCCCGTCGTCCCTGCGCTCCTACACGGGCGGCCTGGCCGAGGTCGACGCGGAGGCGGAGACGATCGCGGGCCTGCTCAGGGAGCTCGATCGCCGCTACCCGGGCTTCCGGTTCCGGGTCGTCGACGAGCAGGACGCGCTGCGGCCGCACGTCCGCGTCTCGGTCAACGCCGAGGTGACCGCCGACCTCGCCGCGCCCCTGCGCCCGGGCGACGAGGTGGCCCTGATCCAGGCTTTCAGCGGCGGCTGAGAGTTTACAGGCCCGCTACAGACAGGCCGCCCCCGGCTCGATATGATTCGGCCTCCAGGAGGAGGAAGAACATGGCCAAGGTCAAAGCGATTCCCGCGGGCTACCACACGGTCACCCCGTCGTTGACGTTCAAGGACACCGCCAAGGCGGTCGAGTTCTACAAGAAGGCGTTCGGCGCGGAGGCGGCCGAGGTCCACCCCCATCCGAGCGGGAAGGGCGTCATGCACGCGACGGTCCGCATCGGCGGCTCCATCGTCATGATGGGCGACGAGATGCCCGGCGGCTCCTGCCCGAGCGCCGAGACGCTCGGGGGCTGCCCGGTCGGCCTCTACGTCTACGTGCCCGACGCGGACGCGGCGTTCAAGCGGGCCGTCGAGGCCGGCGGCAAGATCACGATGCCGATCGGCGACATGTTCTGGGGCGACCGGGCGGGACAGGTCAAGGATCCGTTCGGCTACTCGTGGACGATCGCGACGCACGCGAAGGACCTGACGAAAGACGAGGTCCGCAAGGGCGCCGAGGAATTCTTCGCGTCGATGGCGAATCGGCGCTGAGGCGGGGCCCAGACGGCGGGGGGCCGAAATGCCCTTGAATCCGTAACAGCGCCCGGCTACCCTGAGAGCATGATCCTCGCCCTCCTTCTGCTGGCGGCCGGGACGGCCTTCGCGGAGCCCTCGACGGGCACCGTCGCGCGCGCTCCCGAGGAGAATCTGCGCGTCCTGCTCGCGAACCTGCGCCAGAAGCGGAACTGGCAGGTGCGCGAGGCCGTCCTCGGCGGCGCCGCCGAGGAGCTGCGCGACGCCGTGGCGTCGGGGGACGGGGCCGCCAAGGCGCGCCTGGCCGGCCGGCTTCCGGGGATGGCCAAGGACCCGTTCGGCATCTGCCGCGACCTCGAGGGCTGCCGCGAGGCGCCCGCGTCCCTTCACGTGGAGGACCCCGTCCTCCTCGACGACGCCTTCATGGCCCTGGCCCGCCCGTGGTTCAAGCTGCAGAAGGCGAGGGGGAAGGCGGTCGCGGTGAGCGTCGATCCGGGCGCCGGCGTCCAGCTCAAGCTCGAGGATTTCCCGAAGCGGCCGGTCGTGACCTTGTCCGCGCTCCCGACGCCCACGGGCGGCTTCGACGTCGAGGTGGAGGAAGGGGCCGAAGCGGCCCGTGATTTCGCCGCCGAGCGCGCCGCCGTCCTGCGCGACGCCAAGAATTAAGTACGCTACCCGCAGCGTGGCCATCCCGACGATCGAATTCACGAAGCAGGACGCGAAGACTCCGTCCTCTCGGACTCTGAGGAAGGTCCGCTCCGCGATGGAGCGCGACGGCGCGGTCGCCTTCGCCAACCTGTTTCCCCTGCCCCTGCTGAAGAGGCTTCGCGCGGAGGTCCTGCGGCGTCACGCGTCCGGGGAGCTTCACGCCCGCGGCCTCGTTCGCGACATCGCCGGCCGCTACGCCGCCGTCGTGCCGTTCGAGGGCCCCTTCCTGGACCCGCGGTTTTACGCCGACCCCAAGCTGCGCGCGATGCTCGCGGGGCTGCTGGGGGAGGACTACCGCATCTCGAGCCTGGAGACCGTCATCGCGATGCCCGGCGCGTACCGCCAGCATCAGCACATCGACGCGCCGATCCGCTTCGACCGCTCGGTCGGGGGGAAGAAGATCGTCTTCCGGGGCGACCTCTCCGGCCTGCCGCCGTACGCGGTCACCTTGTGCGTGCCGCTGTGCGACGTGACCGAGGAGAACGGCCCGACGGCGATCTGGCGCGGGTCGCACCGCGCCGCGCTGCGCGCCCGGCCGCCGGGGGAGAGGGAGATCGCCCGCCGCTTCCCCGTCGAGCACATGAAGGGCCCGCTCGGCCGCTCCTTCTTCTTCGACTACCGCACCTTCCACGGCGGGATGCCCAACCACACCGCGCAGCCGCGTCCCGTGCTGATGTTCGTGTTCACGCGCTCCTGGTTCCGGGACCCGAACACGGCCGACGTCTTCCCGCGCCTGCTCGTCTCGAAGCGGAGCCTCGCGCGGATCCCCGCGCGGCACCGGGAGCTGTTCCATCTCGCCCCGGCCTCCCGCCGCGCGCTGTGGGCGGCCGGAAAAAAACGCTAGGCGGCCGCGAGAGGAAGCCGCAAGGTCATGCGGGCGCCGCCGCCGTCGCGGTTCTCGGCGGTGAGGCTGCCTCCGTGCTCCTTCGCGATGCGGGCGCACAGGTTCAGGCCGAGGCCGGTGCCGCCCTGCGAGGCGCGCGTCGTCTCGTAGGCGCCGAAGAGCCGCGGCAGGAGTTCGGGCGCGAAGCCGGGGCCCTCGTCCTCGACGGTGGCCACCGCGAAGCCGTCCTCGCGGCGCGTCGTCAGCCGGACCTGCCCCCCGCTCTTGCTGACCGACAGCGCGTTGAGGAAGAGGTTCAGGAACAGGCGCTGGAGATGGGCGCGGCTGGCCCGGACCGCGCAGGGCCCGTCCGCCGGGGCCGCGACGAGGCGGGCGTTCTTCTCGAGGAACGCGTTCTGCACCAAAGAGGTGACGCTCCTCGCGATCGCGTCGAGGTCGTCCGGGGCCAGCTCGAATTTGGCGTCGGCCCCCTGCCGGGCCAGCTGATTGGACATCTCCCCGCCGAGCTTCGCCATCCGCTGGACGCGCTCCAGGGCGTCGCGGGCGGCCTGGCTCAAGGATTCGTCGCCGAGGATCGAGTCCGTGAAGCCGGAGATCACCATGAACGCGTTGCGCAGGTCGTGGGCCACGCCCGCGCTGACGAGGGCGACGTTGCTGAGCGCCGCGGCGCCCTCCAGGCGCGTGGTGAGGTGCTCGGCCCTCCGGCTCTCGGACTGGAGCTCGGCGTAGGTGCGGCGGTCCTTGGCGACGAGGCGGGACGCGACCAGGGCGGTGAAGACGAAGAGCCCGCTCTTCAGCAGGATCTCGAAGGCGGCGACGGACCGGTTCCCGTGGGACTCGCGGAGCGTGAAAACGGCGTTGAACGCGACGACGCCGAGCGTGACCCCGACGGTCTCTCGGGGGCCGAGGAGCATGCACACCGTGAAGATCGGCAGAAGGTAGAGGACCCACAGATTGGAGGCGGCTCCGCCGGAGTAGTCCAGGATCGCGGTGATCGCGCCGCAGTTGGCGAGGATGAAGCCCGTCGCGACGATCGGGGCGTCGGGAAGCCGGCGCAGGGCGATGCCCGCGGAGAGGTTCAGGATCATCAACAGGCCGAACAGATAGAGGATGACGGGGTACTCGAGGCTCGGGTTGTCCCGGCCGAGGAAGGCGAGGGCGGCCATGAAGACGCAGAAGCCGGCTTCGTAGCGGCTGGACAGCGTCTGCGATGCGCTCATCTCGCGAGAAGCATAGCCCTAAAACGGCGGGGACTCAAGGCGGGGGCGGAAATCGTAAGATGGGGGCATGACAGACCGTCGAGGCTTGATCGATCGCGCGATCCTGCTGTCGTGGTTCACGATCGCGTACAACCTGATCGAGGGCGCCGTTTCGATCTATTTCGGGATCGCCGACGACTCCATCGCTTTGGCCGGCTTCGGCGCGGACAGCTTCATCGAGGTCTTCTCCGCGGCGCTGGTTCTCTGGCGCTTTCGCGCCGAGGAGGGCGCGGGGAAAGGGCTTCCCGTCGAGCGCGAGCGGCGGGCGACTCTCGGCATCGGGGTCTTGTTCGTGCTGCTCGCCGCCGGGACGGCGGCCGGCGCCCTCGCGCAGTTGCGTGCCGGCGGCCGCCCCGAGACGACGCTGCCGGGGCTCGTCATCTCCGCGGCGAGCCTGAGCTTCATGTTCTACCTGTGGCGCGCCAAGCTCGCCGTCGCGCGGGCGCTCGACAGCTGCACGGTCCTCAAGGACGCCGACTGCTCCCTGGCGTGCATCACGCTCTCCGGCGTGCTGCTGGCGGGGAGCGCGGTCTTCCTGGCCGCTCCCGGGCTGTGGTGGGCGGACTCGGCCGCGGCCCTCGTCCTGGCGCTGCTCATCGCGCGCGAGGGCGCGGGCACGATCCGCGCGGCGCTCAAGCCGGATTTCGCCGGCGGCTGCGGCTGCGCCTGAGCTGATATATACTCTGCTGATGGCCGCCATCTCCGACTTCCTGGCTGAGGATCACGACCGCCTCGACGCGTTTTTCCGGAAGGCGAGCGCCGATCCGTCGCGCGTCGATACGGAGCCCTACGAGGCGTTTCGCCGCGGCCTGCTCAAGCACGTGGGCATGGAGGAGCTGATCCTCATCGCCGCCGCGCGGCGCCTCGCGCCCGAGGCCGTGCCGCTCGCCGCGCGCGCGCGCCTCGACCACGCGGCGCTGACCTCGCTGCTGATCCCGACGCCGACGCCCGCGATCCTGTCCGTGATCCGCGCGGTGCTGGAGCCGCACAACGAGATGGAGGAGCGGACGGACGGGCTTTACGCCCAGTGCGAGCGCGCGCTCGGCGCCGAGGCGGAGGCGGCCTTGGCGCGCCTGCGCGCCGCGCCCGACATACCGCCCGCCTCGCACGTGGACGGGCCGCACGTGACGGCGTCCATCCGCCGGGCGCTGACGGCCGCCGGGCATGACGGACTGGGGAGGAATCTATGAGCGATGTTCTCGACGCCGCCGGACTCGTCAATTATTCGGAGGGCTCGGTCGTCAGCCGGACCTTGATCAACCGGGACACAGGGTCGGTCACCGTGTTCTCGTTCGACAAGGGGGAGAGCCTCAGCGAGCACACGGCGCCCTTCGACGCCCTCGTGCACATCCTGGACGGGGAGGCCGAGATCTCGGTGGGGGGCGTGCCTCATCGGGTCAAGGCGGGGCAGATGATCCTCATGCCGAACGGGATACCGCACGCGCTGAAGGCCGTCGAGCGCTTCAAGATGACCTTGTTCCTGGCGCGCGCGTCGGGACCGGCGAAAAAGGGTGGTAAAATAGAGGCATGAAGATTTTCACCGCCGTCCTCGCCGCCGGACTCCTCTCCGCGCCCGCCTTCGCCCAGGTGCTCGACCGCCCCCCCGTGGTGTCGCTGCGCGACGTCGGCGCGTGCTTCGAGCGGGACGCCGACGCGACCGCCGACGCGCTCGGCCTGCCGGCGCGCTTCTGCCTCACCCAGGTCGGGACCTCGGAGCCGGCCGACGCCGTCACCCCCTTCGACCGGGGCGGCTTCGGCGTCGTCGTGGGCGTCCCCGCGGCGGGCGCGCGCAAGCACATCGGCGGCGGCTCGCGCCGCGCCGACGGCGGCTGGGACATCGTCGTGGACCTGTTCCAGGCCCCGGGCCGCGAGCCCGCGTGCGGCAGCCTCGGCCGCGCCTTCGCGGCGGTCTATTTCCCCGTCGACGCGGTCGGCCGGCCGATCCCCGGCCCCGTCGAGGTGCGCGGCTTCATGATGGACGCCTCGCCGCGCTGCCCCGGCTACGCCCGTTCCGTGCAGCTCGACTACCGCCGCGTCCCCTAGAGCCGGCTCCGCGACTTCAGGTCGTAGGCCTGGCCGGGACGCACGAGCTCGATCGTCAGGGCCTCCTCCGCGCCGGCCTGCGGGCGCACGACCATGACCGCGCCCTTGCCGAAGACCTCGGCCCGTCCGTCCTCGACGACCGCGGCCGTGTCCTCGTCGATGCCCAGGCCCAGGTGATCCCGGTGCTTGAGCACGAGGCTGAACAGGCGGTTCTGGCGGCCGCGCTTGATGAAGTGCTGGTCGAGGATGACGCCGTCGAGCAGGCCCAGCCCTTCGTGCGTTTCGACCTTGTCCGGGCCGATGGCGGTGAAGTCCCCGTCGCCGGTGAGCATGATCCGGCTCATGACGGCCGTGCCGGCGCTGGTCCCGCCGAACGGAACGCCGTCGCGGTGACGCCGGCGCACGGCCTCGAGCGGAGCGCCGCCGTTCGAGTTCAGGGCGGCCATGTGGAAGACCTGATCGCCGCCGGCGAACCAGAGCCCCGTGGCCCGGGCCAATTGCGCGGCGAAGGCGGGCGAGGACAGGGCCGGGCTCGACACCGCGAGCTCGACCGCGGCGGGCGCGAAGTCCTTGCGGGCGTCCTCGAGGGCGGCTCCGGGGTCGTCGGTGGACCAGGCGACGACGAGGATGCGGGCTTGTTTCCCGCCGGTCCAGCGGACGAAGCGCTCGGCCGCGGGCGCCGGAGTGTCGCCGCCGCCGACCAGGAGCAGGCGGCGCGGCGGTTCGGCCGCGAAGGAGGATGAGGCGAGGATCACGCAGGCCGTCATGGACTTGAGCATGGGGGATTATACGGAGTATTCCGGCCCTTCCGTTGCGCCGCGGACCATGGGAGCGCGCACCCACCGACCATGCCCACCTTGACGATCCGCTGGCAGAGGCTGCTCGACGCGAAAGGCGAGACGTGCCCGCGATGCGGC
>JAMPYD010000112.1 GCA_023700845.1 Elusimicrobiota bacterium
AGGTCGATCCCCCTCCCCGGCCCGTATCAGCGTTGCGAGTCTAGCTGTACTTCGAGACGACCATCGCGCCGCCCATCCCGCCGCCCGCGCACGCCGCGAGCATGCCGTGCTTGCCCTTCGGGTTGTTCTTGAGCGCGTGCACCAAATTGAGCATCAGGCGCGCGCCGGTGGCGCCGAGAGGATGGCCGACCGCCAGCGAGCCGCCGTTGGGGTTGAGCGCGCCGGACTTGTTCTTGGCCTCCCAGTCGTGGCCGAACTTGTCCTTGCCGAGCTTGAAGATGGAGAGCACGGTCGCGGCGAAAGGCTCGTGCAGCTCGATCTGGTCGAGCTCCTCGAACTTGACGCCCGCGCGCTTGAGCGCCGTCGGGGCGGCCAGGGCCGGGGAGACGCCCATGTGCGCGGGGTTGTTGCCCTCGAAGCCCCAGCCCTTGAGCTCGGCGAGGATCTCGAGGCCGAGCTCCTTGGCCTTCTTCGCGGTGGTGACGACGACGGCGGCGGCGCCGTCGGAGCGGCCGCAGGAGTTGAACAAGGTGACCGTGCCCTTGGCGCCTTCCTGATAGGTCTTGCCCTCGAGGAACGCGGCGTTGTCCTCGTAGAACTTCTTCATCGGGTAGGCGGAGTTGTCGAACGCGGCCGGGGCCTTGGCGAACATCTGGGGCTTGTCGACGAGGTCCTCGCGCAGGAAGGGGTACTCGTCCTTCTCGAGGACCGCCGCCCCGTTGCGCACGACGGGGACGACGCTCGAGCCGAAGAAGCCGGCCTTCCAGCCGGCGAGGGTGCGGCGGAAGCTCTCGCGCGCGTACTCGTCCTGCTCGGCGCGGCCGACGCCGTAGATCTGGGCGCAGACCTCCGCGGTCGCCGCCATGTTGATGTGCTTGACGGGATCGGTCAGGCCCTGCTCCATCGCGTCGCAGACCTGCACGTCGGGGGCGGCCAGCAGCTCGGCCCACTTCTCCTTGACGACCGTCAGCGAGCGCAGCGGCTTGGCGGCGCGGCTGCCGTCGATCGAATAGGGCATGCGCGACATGACCTCGACGCCGCCGGCCAGGTACACCTCGCCCTCGCCGGCCATGATGAAGCGGGCGGCCGAGGCGATCGCCTCGATCGAGGAGACGCAGTTGTTCTGCACGGTGACGGC
The DNA here is from genome assembly GCA_023700845.1 of Elusimicrobiota bacterium. GTDB lineage: Bacteria > Elusimicrobiota > Elusimicrobia > UBA1565 > UBA9628 > GWA2-66-18. The sequence goes on from JAMPYD010000112.1 coordinate 1,139, forward strand.
CTGGACCCGCTCGGGCAGCCCGGCGTTGAGCGCGGCGACGCGGGCGATGTTCGGCGCGGAGAAGGACTGGCCGACCCAGCCGACGATGACGCCGTCGACGGCGTCCTTCTTGAGGCCGGATTTCGACAGGGCGCCCGCGATCGCGTCCACCATGAGGTCCTCGGGCTTGATGCCGGACAGCGACCGGGAGATGTGGCCGATCGCCGTGCGGGCTCCGCCGGCGATGACGATGGTCTCGGATTTCGCGTTCATAAAGGTGTCCTCCGTCAAAAGTGAGTGCTTCGGAACATCATATAATAACGGCCTTGAAGCGGCTGATATTCGTCGCCAGCCATGTCGGCTATCCCATGGACCGCACGCCCCTGGGCGGCGGAGCCATGGTGGGCCTGCAGCTGGTCAAGCATTGGAAGCCGGACCCCGCGTCCTGGACCTTGACCGTGCTCGGCTCCGGCCCCGAGGCGCCGGTCGGCGGCTGCGACTACCATCGCCTCGCGGAGCGGCCCGAGGGCCTCGTCGACCTGGGCGAGCTCGACTACGCGCGCTTCTGCCGCGAGTTCGAGACGGAGACGACGGAGTGGATCCTGGAGCGGCGCAAGGAGTTCCGGCCGCAGGACACCGTCGTCGTCGTCAACGACGTCTCCGAGGGGCCGGCGCTGGCGCGGCTCGCCGAGGCGGGCTATCCGATCCTCTCGATCTGGCACGTCGACGTGGTGGATTACTTCAACAAGCTCTACCTGCGCCGCATCGTGGCGCCCGAGCGCCTCACCCGGCTTCACGAGCGCATGCGCCAGATCGGCGCCGACTGGATACTGCCCGACGTCCTCGATCTCGTCTTCGAGAAGCAGCGGGAGACCGTCTATCATTCCCAGCGCATGATCGTGCCCTCGCGCGCGATGGCCGATACCTTGATGCGCTGCTACGGCGACCTCGTGGGCTACGAGGAGCTGTCCCGCCGCATCGCCGTCGTCCCCTGGGGGGTGTGGTCGGAGCAGCCGGGCCCCGCGGACGAGAACCGCGCCAACGAGCTGCGCGAGTACCACGAGATCACGGACGAGACGACGGTGCTGATGACCTTGTCGAGGATCTCGCCGGAGAAAGGCGTGCATCTGCTTTTGGAGGCATTACGCCTGCTTGAGGTGAACGGAAAAATAACCGGTAAAGATATGCGGCTGTTCATCTGCGGGGAGCCGGCGTTCATGATGGGCCAGGCCTACGGCCGCAAGGTGCGAGCCGCCGCGGCGAAGCTCAAGCAAGTGAAGGTCGTGTTTCCCGGCTACTTGGATGCGGCCGCCAAACGGGCTTATTTTCAGCTCGGAAACCTGTTCGTGTCCCCGTCCATCCATGAAAGCTACGGCCTGAACGTCGTCGAGGCCATGCACGCGGGCCTGCCGGTGCTCGCGAGCGACCACTACGGCGTGCGGGACACCCTGCCGCCCGACGCCGGGCGCCTCGTCCACTATCCGTCGCCGAAGAAGGCGCCGCCGCTGCTGGCGGCCGCGCTCGAGGTCATGATCGCCGACCGGGCGAAGCTCAAGAAGATGGGCGAGGCCGCCCGCGAGGCCGCCTCCGCGATGCCGTTTTCCGCGGCGGCCGACGCCGTGCGCCTGGCCGCGCTGGGGCTGATCAAATGAAGCCCGGATTGCGCGTCGGCATCACCGTGGACCTGCCCGCCCGCGTGGAGCGGCACATGAAGCCGCATCTCGAGGGGCTCGTGCGCCATCCGCTGTACGCGACCTGGGCGATGGTCTATCACATGGAGACCGCGGCGCGCATGCTGCTCGCGCCCTATCTCGACGCGGACGAGGAGGCCGTCGGCGGCGCCGTGCTCGTCAAGCACCTGCGGCCCGCCCGCGTCGGCGCGCCGCTGCACGTCTTCGCGAAGCTGGTCAAGATCAAGGGCCCGCGCGTCTTCGCGCGCACCGAGGTCCACAGCCGCGGCCGCAAGATCGGCGAGGGCTCGGTGCTGCAGGTCGTCATGAGCCGGGCCCGCTTCGCCAAGCTCATCCAGGAGGCGCGTTGATGGAAGGATACCGGCTGGTCAGCGAGGTTCCCGTGCGCTTCTCGGACACGGACGGCCTCGGCCACGTGAACAACGCGAACTACCTGAGCTTCCTCGAGGTCGCGCGCGTCGACTACCTGCGCGCGGTGTTCGGCCTGACGAAGATCGAAGAGTTCGGGATCATCGTCGCCCGCATCGAGATCGACTACAAGAGCCCCGTCCTGCACCACGAGAAGCTGCTCGTCGGCTGCCGCGTCTCGGAGATCGGCGGGGCCAGCATCACGATGGAGTACCGGATCGAGGACAAGGCCACCGGCCGCCTCGTCGCGCGGGCGAAGTCGGTGGCGGTGTCGTTCGACTACGCCCTCAACCGCCCCGTGCGCGTGACCGACGAGTGGCGCAAGAAGATGGAGGATTTCGATGGGATCTCGTGAAGTCGTCGCCGTCGCCGCCGTCCGCTCCGCCGTCGGCCGCCTGGGGGGCGGGCTCGCCTCCGTCCGCGCCGACGACCTGGCCGGACACGTCATCGCCGCCCTGCTCAAGAAGGCGCCCGGCCTCGACGCGTCCGAGATCGCCGACGTCTACCTCGGCTGCGCCAACCAGGCCGGCGAGGACAACCGCAACGTCGCGCGCATGGCCGCGCTTCTCGCGGGCCTGCCGTTCTCGGTGCCGGGCGCCACGGTCAACCGCCTGTGCGCCTCGGGCCTCGAGGCGATCAATTCCGCCGCGCGCGCGATCCTCGCGGGCGAGGGCGACGTCTACGTCGCCGGCGGCGTGGAGAGCATGAGCCGCGCCCCCTACTCCCTGCCCAAGGCCGAGGCGGGCTACGCGTTCGGCAACCTGACCGCCTACGACACGGCCCTCGGCTGGCGCTACCCGAACAAGCGCCTCGCCGAGCGCTTCCCGCTCGAGAGCATGGGCGAGACGGCCGACAACGTCGCGGTGAAATACAAGGTTTCCCGCGGCGATCAGGACGCGTACGCGCTCGAAAGCCATCGCCGCGCCGCCAAGGCTCGCGACGCCGTGTTCTCCGAGGAGATCGTTCCCGTCCCGGTGGCGCAGAAGAAGGGGGCTCCGGTCGACTACGCGCGCGACGAAACGGTGCGCGAGGACACGACGCTCGAAAAGCTGTCGGGCCTGAAGCCGGTCTTCAAGAAGGACGGCTCGGTGACGGCGGGCAACTCGTCGACCTTGAACGACGGGGCTTCGGCGATACTGTTGATGGAAAGAAAGAAGGCCGATTCCCTCGGTCTCAAGCCCTTCGCGCGCTGGGCGGGTTCCGCCTCCGCGGGAGTCGAGCCCTCGTACATGGGGATCGGCCCGGTGGCGGCGATCAATAAATTGACGACGCGCATCGGCTGGAAGGTCGGGGATGTGGATCTCGTGGAAATCAACGAGGCCTTCGCCGCGCAGGCCCTGGCCTGCCAGCGTGAGCTCTCGATCGACGGCGGAAAATTCAACGTCAACGGCGGCGGGATCGCCCTCGGCCACCCTCTCGGGTCGTCGGGCTGCCGGATCAGCGTGACCTTGCTCCATGAGATGCGGCGCCGCAAGGCCAAGCGCGGCCTGGCCGCCCTGTGCATCGGCGTCGGCCAGGGCCTGGCGACCGCCTGGGAAGCGATTTAAAACCATGCTCGTGCTGTCCCGCGACGGGGCCTGGCTGTCCCGCCTCGAGAATCTGGCCGAGCGCGGCGGCTGGCCGTTCGAGGCGCGCGCCGCCCTCCCTTCCCCCGGGCGCACGCCGCCGCCGGAGCGCGCCCTCGCCGTCCTCGACCGCGCCCTCGCCGGCGGGGCGCCCGCCAAGGCCGTGTCGGTCCTGCGCGCGCTGTACCCGGGCGTGGCGATCGTCCTGTCCGTCGACGCGAGCGAGATGGATTACGCCGGGGCGGCGGCCGCCGTGTCCTGCGGCGCCGACGAGGTGGTCGGCAAGGCCTGGACCGACGCGAAGCTGTCGCAGCGCCTCGCCATCCTGCGCGACCGCTCGCTGTTTTCGCAGACGCGGATCAGCGCGGACGGCGCGCTCAAGGCGGAGCGGCGCGCGCATCGCGTCCACGTCAAGGCGCGCGGGGGCTGGAAGGAGGTCGAGCTCGACGCGGGCGGCTTCGCGCTCCTGTGGCGCCTCCTCGAGCGCGAGGGCGAGAGCGTCTCCCGCGCGGAGCTGGGCCAGGCGCTCGCCTCCGCGACCGGCCGTGAGCGCGAGTCCGCAACCGTGACGCGCCGCCTCGCGGCGCTCAAGAAGGCGCTGGCGCGGTGGCCCGGCGCCGTCGAAACCGCGCGCGGCGGCCTCTACCGCCTCGCGTCGCCGCGGCGGAGGGAGGCATGACGCCGGCCGACGCGATCCTCTTCGTCTCGTTCGGCGGCCCCGACAAGCCCGAGGACATCATGCCCTTCCTCGAGATCGTGACCCGCGGACGCGGCATACCGCGCGAACGCCTGGCGGGCGTGGCGGAGCACTACCGACATATCGGCGGCCGGTCCCCGATCAACGAGATCACCCGCCGCCAGGCCGAGGCCCTGCGCGCGGCCCTCGCGAAGGCGGGCGACCGCCGGCCGGTGTACCTCGGCCAGCGCAACTGGCATCCGTTTCTCGAGGAGACGCTCGCGAAGATGCGCGACGACGGGGTGCGCCGCGCCGCGGGCTTCATCACCGCGCCCTACCGCTCGGAGGCGAGCCTGGAGCGCTACGTGTCCGCCGTCGAGGCCGCGCGCGCGAAGGTCGGCGCCGGCGCGCCGGCCGTCGAGTTCGTCGGTCCGTGGTTCGACCACCCGTCCTTCATCGACGCGATCGTCGCCCGGGCCCGAGAGAAGGAGTTTCCCGCCGGCGCCGAATGGGTGTTCACCGCCCATTCGATCCCGTGCGCGATGGCGAAGGAATCGGCCTACGTGTCCGAGCTGCGCGAGACCGCGTCTCTCGCCGCCGCGGCCCTCGGCCTCAAGTCCTGGCGCCTGGCCTACACCAGCCGCAGCGGCGACCCGCGCTCGGCGTGGCTCGAGCCCGACATCTCCAGGGTGATCGGCGACGCCGCCGCGCTCGGCGCGCGCGACATGGTCCTGATCCCGATCGGCTTCGTCGCCGACCACGTCGAGGTGCTCTACGACCTCGACGTCGAGGCGAAGGCCGCGGCCGACGCCGCCGGGGTGCGCCTGCACCGCGCCGAGACGGTCGGCGAGCACCCGTCGTTCATCGCGATGATCGCCGATCTCGTGCGCCCGGACGCGCCGCCGGGAGGAGAGCTCTGCGTGAGCTCGGAGTCGACGCGCTTCCGGGACGGCCGGACCGCGGCGAAGGCCGGCGAGACATCTCCCGTCTGCTACTGCTTCCCCGGCGAGCCGAATCCGCCCTGCGCCCGCCCCGCCCCGCAGAGGCCCAAGCCCGCCTAGGCACATCGGCGTCGCCGGGGTGCCGGATGACCCTTCCGCCGCCCTCCTCCCGCGCTCATAATGAAGGCGTGAGA
>JAMPYD010000113.1 GCA_023700845.1 Elusimicrobiota bacterium
AGACGGTCGTGCGGGGGATCATGCAGTCGGGGCGCCGCATCGGGACGGTGCGCCTGTCCCGCGACCTCGGCGAGATGCGCCGCAGCCTCCTCGGGGGGCTGAGCCTGACCTTCCTCCTCCTCGTCGGGTCTTCGCTCGCGGCCCTGGTGATCGCGGCGCGGACCCAGCGCATGATCTCGGAGCCGATCCTGGACCTGACGCGCGCGGCCAAGGCGATCTCGGCGACGGAGGGCTTTTCCGCGCGCGCGACGGCGCGCGGCGCCGACGAGCTCGGAGTGCTCGTCGCCGCCTTCAACGAGATGCTCGACCAGATCCAGAAGCGCGACGCCGCCTTGCGCGATTCGCGCGAGGAGCTGGTTCGCAGCGAGGCGAGGTACCGCGCGCTGGTTCGCGGAATCCCCGACGTGCTCTTCCGCTTCGATCCCGCGGGCAAGTACCTCGACTACCAAGTCAGCGACCCGAAGCTCCTGCCGTTCCCACCCGAGGCGTTCCTGGGCAAGAACGTCCGGGACGTGGTCCCGCCGGAGTTCGCGGAACATTGCCTGCAGGGAATCGCGAAGGCCGGCGCGACCGGTGAACCGCAATCGTCCGAATGCGAGCTCCCGATGCCGGGAGGCAGAACCGCATTCATGGAGGTCCGGTTCGTCGCCCTGGAGGACGGCGACGTCCTCGCGGTCGTCCGCGACGTCACGGAGCGCAAGCGCGCCCAGGACGAGCTCCGGAGCCTGACCGCCCAGCTCGAGCAGCGGGTCGCGGAGCGCACGGCGGAGCTGATGTCCCTCAACAAGGAGCTCGAGGCCTTCTCCTACTCCGTCTCGCACGACTTGCGCGCCCCCCTGCGCGCGATCAACGGCTACAGCAGCCTGCTGCTCGACAAGGAGACGGGCCGGCTCGACGCCGAATCCAGGGGGTACCTCGAGCGGACCGCCGGCGCGGCGCGGCGCATGGCGGAGATCATCGACGACCTGCTGAACCTCTCGCGCGTCACCCGCGCCCCGATGGAGCCCGTCGCCGTCGACCTCAGCGCGCTCGCGCGCGCCGCCGCGGCCGAGCAGCGGGCGCTCGCGCCCGGGAAGGAGGTCTCCGTCGAGATCGACGAGGGCGCCTGCGCCCGGGGCGACGAGAAGCTCCTGCGCCTCCTGCTCTCGAACCTGTTCTCCAACGCCTGGAAGTTCACCTCCCGCGCGGCCGCGCCGCGCGTCGAGTTCCGCGTCCGGCGCGACGGCGGCCGCACGGTCTACGCGGTGCGCGACAACGGCGCGGGGTTCGATCAGGCCTACGCCGACAAGCTCTTCAAGCCGTTCTCGCGCCTGCATTCGCAGGCGGACTTCGCCGGGACCGGGGTCGGCCTGGCCACCGTCTCGCGCATCGTCGAGCGCCACGGCGGGAGGATCTGGGCGGAGGGCGCGGTCGACCGGGGCGCCGCCTTCTATTTCACCTTGCCGGAAGCCGAGGAGAATCATGGAAGCCAAGACGATACTGCTCGTTGAGGACAACGAGGACGACGCGCACCTGACGCTGGCGGCCTTCAAGGACGCGGGGATATCGGCCCGCTTCGTCGTCGCCAAGGACGGGCTCGAGGCGCTGGGCTACCTGTCCGGCGACGCGGCGCTGCCCGGCCTCGTCCTGCTCGACCTGAACCTCCCGAAGCTCAGCGGCCAGGAGATCCTCGAGCGCATCCGCGCGGCCCCGAGAACCGCGACCCTGCCGGTCGTCATCTTGACCTCCTCCGTCGAGGAAGGCGATCTCGCCCGCTGCTACGCGCTGGGAGCCAACAGCTTCGTGCGCAAGGCCGTCGACTTCAAGGAATTCCAGGAGATCGCGTGCGTGCTGGGCCGCTACTGGCTCGACATCAACGTGCCCGCTCCCCCCCGGCGCGCGGCTTGACAAGGGGGTCCGGCGCGGCCATAATCGAGTCATGCGCCACCTCCTCCTCGTCGCCGTGCTGACGTCGGCCGCGCTCCCCGCCGCGGGGGCCGAATCCTCCTCGTTTTCGTCCCTTCTCCGGCGCGTCTCGAGCTACCTGAACGCGCCCAACGTGCGCAAGGCCCCCCGCCTCGCCGCGGTCGCCGCGGTGCGCGGCGGCATCCCCACCGACCAGGGCGAGGACCTCGACCTCCTCCTCCTCGACCGCGCCCTCGCCCTGCGCGACGCGCTCAAGCGTCCGGACGCCTCCGCGGCCGACGAGGCGGCGCTGCGCCCGGTCTACGAGGCGCTGGCCGCCTCGCAGCACGTCCAGGCGCTGTCGATCGTCGGCGCCCCCGAGGCCCGCGGCGAGGCCGCCTCCGCCCTCGAGGCCTGGGCCAAGGCTCCGCGCAAGCCGGCCCCGCCCCCCGCCGTCGCCGCCCTTCTCGCCGGCCCCGCCGCGCGCATCGACGACAAGGAGCTCGTGAAGGCGGGCTGGGGCGGCTACGTCCGCCGCCTGGCCGCCGGCCCCGCCCCGTCGCGCGCCGCCGCCCCGGGCTGGACCTCGGGCGAGGACGCCGCCAAGCTCGACGAGACCTTGAAGGCCCTCTCCGCCTCCTGGCTGCAGAAGAAGCTCGAGCCGGAGGCGGAGGCCAAGGCCCACCTGTTCGCGGGCCAGGTCTACGCCGCTTTGGCCAAGGCCGACCTCAAGGGCCGCGCCCCCGCCTCCGCGGCGCCCGCCGCTTTGGCCAAGGACGACGCCGCCCCGGCCCCGTCCGAGCCCGCCATCGCCTTCGAGCCCAAGGCCGTCTATCAGAAGGCGGCCAAATCCGTCGTCCTCATCCTCTGCTCGGCCTCGTCGGGCTCCGGAGAGCTCGGCACGGGCTCCGTCGTCGACGCCGCCCGCCGCCGCGTCCTGACCAACGCCCACGTCGTCATCGCCGACTCCACCCGCAAGCCCTGGGGCCGCGTCAGCGTCTACTTCAAGCCCGCCAAGCTGACCGGCGATCCCCGGCGCGACCTCGTCGACGCCGTCCCCGCCAAGGTCCTGGCCTGGGACTCGGGGCTCGACCTGGCTTTGCTCGAGGTCGAGCGCCTGCCCGGCGGCACGCCCGCGATCGCCCTCGGCCATCCCGACAACGTCTCGGTCGGCGACCGCGTCGCGGCCATCGGCCACCCCGAGCAGGGAGGCCTGTGGACGCTCACCACCGGGGTGATCAGCACCGTGCTGGCCGATCTCGGCGGCGTCAAGGGCAAGGACGCCTTCCAGACCGACGCCTCGATCAACCGCGGCAACTCCGGCGGCCCCCTGCTCGACGCGTCCGGCCGCCTCGTCGGCGTGAACACGCTCATGTCGCGCAAGGCGGCCGACGGCCTGGCGATCACCTCGGTGAACTTCGCCGTGAAGTCCGACATCGCTCGGCGCTGGCTCGCCGCGCAGGGCGAGAAGCTCGCCTACGGCGGCGCCGCGCCGATCGTCGTCGCCGCCGCCGCGATGGCCCGGATTCCCGATCCCGTGCCGGCGCCGAGGACTCCCGCGGCCGCCCCCGTCGCCGCCGCTCCCGCGCGCGCCGCCGCTCAGCTCCCGAAGCCGATGATGATCACCGAGAGCAAGCCCTTCTCCCCCGAGGAGGTCATCGAGGCCGAGATCAACAAGATGGAAGAGCTCGGCGACGAAATGAGCCGGGAGATCAAGAGCAGGGCCAAGCGATGAAATCCCTCCCCCTGCTTCTCGCCGTTCTCCTGTCCGTCCCCGCCGCCGCCCAGCCGCGCCGGAACGTCCTCGAAACCTTGAGCGAGGCCCTCGACGGCGACAAGGCCTACGACCCCTCCGAGCGCGCGGCGCTGATGTCCGCGATCCGGACCCGCTTCGCCGATTACGGCGTCCAGGTCGTCAACCCTCAGCGCGCGCAGGCCATCCCCGTGGTCCTCCACATCCTCACCGAGGGCTCCTTCGACCAGGCGCCCCCGGAGCGCACCGCCGACGTCGCCTTCGCCGCCTACCAGGCCATGAACCGCGGCGCCGATCCCGAGGTCGTCGAGGGCGTGGCGCTGTACGGCTTCCGCAAGCGGATCTCCGCCGACACGCTCTCCACCTGGGCCAACGGCTACAAGCACATGACCGACGGCAAGGTTCCCGGCGACGTCGCCGCCGACCTCGTGCGCCTCTCGATGGAGAAGGGCCTCCCCGACAAGGACTTCACCACTTTGAAGTGGTCGCTCGTCGACGGCGTCAAGAACGGCTTCGACCCGAAGGACTACGCCAGCTACCTGTTCGGGACCTTGCTCGAGGGCAAGAAGGGCCCGGGGCGCATCAGCGCCGACGCCAAGGCTCTCTTCCTGAAGGCGCGCCGGACCAAGTCCAAGCCCGTCATCCCCGACTACACCGGCGTGTTCACCAAGGCGCTTCCCCCGCCGCCCGTCTACGTCCCCCCCGCGGCGAAGGCCGCCGTCGAGGAGCTCGTCGAGAAGCCCGTCGAAAAGGCCGTCGAGAAAGCCGTCGTCGAGTCCTCGGTCGTCAAGAAGAACACCGACGCCCTCGGCCGCCTCGGCCTCGGCATCCCGGCCATGCCGCGCGTCACGGCTCCGCGGCCCGCCCCGCTGCCCGCGCCGAAGCCCGCGCCCCGCGTCGAGGAGGCTCCGGCCGCCGTCGGCGCCGCCTCTCCCGGAATCCAGAAGCTGTGGCCGGGCCTGGACGCCTCCGCGCGTTCCTATCTCGGCACGCCGTACGTCTGGGGCGGCACCACGCATCAGGGCATCGACTGCTCCGCGCTCACCCAGAACACCTTCGGAGAGAACCGGGTCAAGATCCCGCGCGTCAGCCGCGATCAGTGGAAGACGGGCGAGAAGACCGACACCTTGCGCGAGGGAGACCTCATCTTCTTCAACACCATGGGCGCCGGCGTCTCGCACGTGGCCATGGTCGTCGACCCGAAGGCCAAGACCTTCATCCACGCCTCCTCGTCCAAGGGCGTGATGGTCGCCGACCTCGACAACAAATGGTTCGGCCAGCGCTACCTAGGCGCGCGCCGGGTCGTTCCTTAGCGCGAAGCGCAGGCAGGGCCACGCCGCGAGCGTGCCGGCGGTGCCGACGAGGGACAGGATCGCCATCGCGGCGTAGGCGCCGTGAGAGGCGGCCAGGCTCTCGTAGAAGCGCCCCCCGAGCGTGTTCGAGACCGACGCCGCGATGTTGAACACCGCCATGTAGGCCGCGAACACCGTGGCCTCCGCTCCCTCCGGGCAGGTCCTCGCCGCGAGGTCCATCCACGCCAGGCGGAACACGACCCCGGTCAGGCTGAACAGCAGGGTCAGGATCACGATCGACAGAGGCCCGCGGTAAAACAGATACAGCAGCGAGAGCGGCGCGCCGAGCCAGACCGAGGCCCGCGCGACCTTGTCCGTTCCGTCGCCGGTCAGGCGCGCGAACACGCCCGCCCCGAGCAGGCCGGCGAGCCCCCCCGCGGTGGACAGGCCTCCGATGAAAATCGGCGAGAGGCCGAGCGCCTCGCTTTGGTAGTAGAACTGGGCCGTCCCCAGGAACGGGCAGAAGCTCCACAGGAAAATCCCGAGCGCGACGGCCCAGGCCCTGGGGTCTCGGAACATCCCGGAGAGCCCCTCCCAGCCGCGCGCGGCCGTCTCCTTCACGTCGCCGACGCCGGCCTCGTCGATCCAGCGCGCGGACAGCGCGGTGAGCAGCGGGAAGCAGGCGGTGAGGACGAACACCCAGCGGTACGGCGCGTGCTGGGCCAGCCAGCCGCCGCCGAAGCCGGTCACGACGAGCGTCGCGTACAGGGTCCCAATCGACACCGCCTGGTAAAGACCCGTCTTGCCGCGCTCCTTGCCCCGCTCGACCATCACGCCGTCGCAGACGACGTCGGACAGCACGAAGCCGACGTTGACCGCGATCAGCAGGAGCAGGGCCGCGCCGTAGCCCGGGGACTTGAGCCCGGCGAGCAGGAGCCAGGACAGCGAGGTGAACAGGGACACCGCGATCAGGTGCGGCGCGCGCCTCTTCCCCGCCCACGGCAGGAAATCCGTCAGCACGCCGAACAGCGGCTTGATCGTCAGGGGCAAGGTCATCCAGGCCACGAACGCCGCGGCCTGCGCGGGGCCGAGCCCCAGGGCGTCCTTCAGGTAGTACGACACCGGCTCGTAGGCGAGGCCGCCCATGCCCTGGGCGAAATAATTGATCGCGAAGAAGAGATAGATCCTGTCGCGCTTCACGGGATCGCCTAGCCGCAGGACGACGAGCTCTGGTCCTCTTTTCCGGGAAACCAGGGCATCACGATCACGTCCACGCCCATGTCCTTGACCGCCTTCTCCGTCTCGGGGTCGGGCAGCTTCTGGTCGTAGCCGAGCACGAGGATGTCGGGGTTCTCCCGGCGCATCGTCTCGGCGAAGCTCTCGGGGTCGCCGACGACCACCTTGTCGGCGATGCCCAGGGCCTCGACCCATTTCTTGCGGGTCTTGGCGGGCACGGCGTTGGGCTTGCGGTTATGGGCGTCGTTGGAGAGCACGACGACGAGGACGTCGCCCAGGACGCGGGCGGAGCGCAGCAGGCGCACATGCGCGGCGTGAACGCGGTTGAAGCAGCCCGCGGCGAAGACGATGACGGGCTTGTTCAGGGCTTCTTGGCCGGCTCGTCCTTCTTCGGGGCATCGTC
>JAMPYD010000114.1 GCA_023700845.1 Elusimicrobiota bacterium
GGGATCGGCGGCCCCGGCCTGGTCGTGATCGCCGGGCCGTGCGCGGTGGAGAGCGAGGAGCAGATGCTCCGCATCGCGCGGCGGGTGAAGGCCGCCGGCGCGCAGATGCTGCGCGGCGGGGCGTTCAAGCCGCGCACCTCGCCGTACGCGTTCCAGGGCATGGGCAAGAAGGGCCTTCAGCTGCTCGCGCTCGCCCGCAAGGAGACCGGGCTGCCGGTCGTGACCGAGGTGCTCGACCAGCGGACGCTGGCCGACGTGGCCGAGTACGCCGACGTCCTCCAGGTGGGCGCGCGGAACATGCAGAACTTCGCCCTGCTCAAGGAGCTCGGCCAGCTGAAGAAGCCGATCATGCTCAAGCGCGGGCTGTCGGCCACGCTCGACGAGTGGCTGATGTCGGCGGAGTACCTGCTCAGCGAGGGCAACAAGAACATCTTCCTCTGCGAGCGCGGCATCCGGGCGTTCTCCGACCACGCGCGCAACACGCTGGACCTCAACGTCGTGCCGGCGGTCAAGGAGATGAGCCACCTCCCGATCATCGTGGACCCGAGCCACGCCACCGGCGTGCGCGCGCGCGTGGCGCCCATGGCGCGGGCGGCCGTCGCCGCCGGCGCGCACGGGATCATGATCGAGGTGCACGACCGACCCGACCAGGCGCTGTGCGACGGCCCGCAGGCCCTGCATCCCGACGATTTCGCGACCTTGATGGTCGACCTCGCCGCGATCGCGGGCGCGCTCGGACGCGGCATGGCGACGCCCGCGCTCAAGGGCCGCGGGTGAAGGACCGCTCCGTCGCCGGCGGCGGCCGCCTCGAGGGAGAGGTGCGCGTGCCGGGCGACAAGTCGGTCTCCCACCGCGCGCTGATCCTCGGCGCGCTGGCCGACGGCGAGACCGTCGTCGAGGGCCTGTCGTCGGGCGCCGACGTCGGCTCGACGCGGACCTGCCTGGCGGCGCTGGGCGTGGAGATCTCGGGCGCGGCGCCGTCGGTGCGCGTGCGCGGCCGCGGCCTGGGAGGCCTCAAGGCCCCGTCCGGCGACCTCGACGCGGGCAACTCCGGCACGACGATGCGCCTGCTCGCGGGCGTCGTCGCGGGGCACGCCTTCCCTTGCCGCTTCGTCGGCGACGAGTCGCTGATGCGCCGCCCCATGAGGCGCGTGGCCGAGCCCTTGCGCGCGATGGGCGCGGCGGTGGGCCTCAGCGAGGCCGGCACGGCGCCGCTGAGCGTCTCGGGCGGGGCGCTCAAGGGCATCGAGTACGCCCTGCCGATGGCCAGCGCCCAGGTCAAATCTTCGGTCCTGTTGGCGGGGCTCCACGCGAAGGGGACCACGACGGTCGTCGAGCCCGCCGCGACGCGCGACCACACCGAGCGCATGCTCGCCGCCTTCGGCGTTCCGGTGGCCGTCCGCGGCCTCAAGGTCTCGGTGGAAGGCGGCTCGCGCCTGACGGCGGCGAGGGTCCTGATCCCCGGCGACCCGTCGTCGGCCGCGTTCTGGGTCGTCGCCGCGACCTTGGCCCCGGGCAGCGAGCTCGCGGTCCGCGGCGTGGGGTCCAACCCCACCCGCACCGGCTACCTGAACGTGCTCGCGCGCATGGGGGCCGACATCCACCGCGAGCCGGCGCGCGGCGAGGGCGGCGAATCCGTCGAGGACCTCATCGTGTCGTCGAGCGATCTCAGCGGGACGGACATTTCCGCCGCCGAGATTCCCGGCCTGATCGACGAGGTCCCCATTCTGGCGCTGGCCGCGGCGCTGGCGAGCGGGGAAAGCCGGTTCAGCGGGCTCGGCGAGCTGCGCCACAAAGAAAGCGACCGACTCATGGGCATCGCGGCTCTGCTGACGAGCTTCGGGGCCTCGGCTCGGGTCGAGAACGACGACCTGCTCATCACCGGGACGAAGGCGCTCACGCCGGCCAAGGTGGATTCGCTGGGGGATCACCGCCTCGCGATGACGGGCTATATCGCGGGGATGCTCGCGTCGGGTGAGAGCGGGGTGTTGGGCGCTTCGTGCGCGGAAATAAGCTATCCGACGTTTTACGACGACTTCAATTCGAGGCGCGGGGCGTGAAGCTGGGCATTTTTGGCCGTCCTATCGGTCATTCCCGTTCCCCGAAACTATTCTCGCGCCTGGGCAGGTTGCTCAATAAAAAAATGTCGTACCAAGCCGTTGAAGTCGCCCCCGCCGATCTCACCGCGACCGCGCAGCGGTCGCGAAAAGCAGGCTGGAGAGGCGCCAGCGTGACGATCCCGTTCAAGATTGAGGCGGCTCGTCTTTCCGACCGTTTGACGCCCGCCGCACGCGCCATAGGCGCGGCGAACGTTCTGCGTTTTGAGGCAAACAATAAAATCACGGGGCACAATACCGACGCCGACGGTTTAATGGACGCGTTAAAACACGCGGGCGTCGGAATGTCCGGCGTACATGTCCTTGTCTTTGGCGCCGGAGGCGCCGCCAGGGCCGCGGGTTATGCCGCGGCCAAGGGCGGGGCCAAATCCGTCCGTTTCACGAACCGAACGGCATCAACGGCAACGGAATGTGCACGCGACCTGGCGCCCTGCTTCCCGAAGACGAGCTTTTCAGCGGGGGCACCGAGGAACGCCGATATCTGGATCAACGCCACGCCCTTGGGTCAGAACGGGAACCCTGACGTATCGCCTGCGCCGAAGTCGCTACGGGCTCCGGGCGCGGCGGTGGATATGGTGTATGGGAAGAAGACGGCGTTTCAACGGCACGCCGAGCGGCTTGGGGCGCGGACATCGGACGGGACGGCGATGCTCGTGTTTCAGGCGCTTCGCGCATTCGAATTTTGGGATCGTCCCCTCGGCCCTCGGAGAAGGGCCCTATTGGCCGCGGCGCTTATAAAGGAGCTCTCATGATTTTGCGTTACCTGACGGCCGGAGAATCCCATGGCAAGGCCCTTATCGGGATCCTTGAAGGGCTCCCTGCGGGGCTGAAGCTTGCCGCCGGCGATATACAGGCCGACCTGATGCGGCGGAAGAAGGGCCACGGGCGGGGGAACCGGCAGAAGATCGAGGGCGACAAAGTCGAGATATTGTCGGGCATTCGCGCGGGCAAGACTCTCGGATCTCCCCTGGGGCTGCTCATACCGAATCTTGATTTTAAAAATTGGGAATCCATCATGGGCGCCGAACCCACCGACGCGGCCGCTGCGCGGCGCGTCGAGATACCGCGGCCGGGGCACGCGGATCTCGTCGGGAAGCTCAAGTACGGGTTTGATGATATGCGCAACGTGCTGGAGCGGGCCTCCGCCCGTGAAACGGCCATGCGTGTCGCCCTCGGCGCCGCCGCGCGGCGTTTTCTTTCTGAATGCGGGGTCGTTGTGGCCAGTCGAGTCATCGCGATCGGCGGCGAGACCGACGACTCTCCGTTGCCGTGCCCCGTGTCCGAGCTCAATGAACTGACCGACGCGAACCCCGTGCGCTGCGCCAATACGCCGTTCTCCAAACGGATGATCACTCGTATCGACGAAGCCAAGGCCGCGGGCGACACCCTCGGCGGCGTCTTCGAGGTGCTCGCCGAGGGCCTGCCGATAGGGCTCGGCAGCTACGCCCAATGGGACCGCCGCCTCGAGGGTCCCCTGGCGCAGGCGTTGATGTCGTTGAACGCGATCAAGGGCGTCGAGGTCGGCTACGGCTTCCGCGGCGCCGGCGTGCCCGGCTCGCGGGCTCACGACGCCTACGAGCCGAAGGGGAAGAAGGTCGGCTACCGTTCGAACCGCTCCGGCGGGCTCGACGGGGGCATGACCACGGGTCAGACCCTCGTCCTGCGCGCGGCGATGAAGCCGATCGCCACCTTGATGAAGCCTCTCGACTCGGTCGACCTGCGCACGATGAAGCCCGCGAAGGCGCACGTCGAGCGCTCCGACGCCTGCGCGGTGCCGGCGGCGGCGGTGATCGGGGAGTCCCTGGTCTGCCTGGTCCTCGCCGACGCGGTGCTGACGAAGTTCGGCGGCGATTCGATGGCCGAGATCCTCCCGAGGCTGGCGGCGTGGCGCAAATGAGGCCGACGATCTACCTGACGGGCTTCATGGGCGCGGGCAAGTCCGCCGTCGGCAAGGAGCTCGCGCGCCTCCTGCGGCGACCGTTCGTCGACCTCGACGCCTCCATCGAGAACGCGGCCGGCTCGAGCGTCGCCTCGCTGTTCGCGCGGCGCGGCGAGGCGGCGTTCCGCAAGCTCGAGCGCCGGGCCCTGCTCCGCGCGGCGAAGCGCCCGGGCGTCGTCGTGGCTCTCGGCGGCGGGACCTTGCTCGATCCCCGCCATCGCGCGCTCGTGACCAAGGGCCTGCTCGTGAACCTCACCTGCTCGCGCGCCGAGCTCGTGCGCCGCCTGCGCCCCGCGCGGGCCGTCCGTCCGCTTTTGGCCGGAGGCTCGCTGAGCGCGCGCGTGGGGGCGCTCCTGGCCCGGCGCCGGGACGCCTACGCCGGCGCGGCCTTCAGCGTCTCGACCACCGTCAACTCTCCCAAGGCCGCGGCCATGATCATCGCGCGGAGGATTCCATGAGCGCCGAGAAGCTGTTCGTCGAGCCGGGCGCGCGGCTGAACGCGCGCGCCTGGACGAAGGGCCTGGCCCCGTCGCGGCGCCTGGCGCTGGTGTCCGAGGCGGGGGCGTGGCGGCGCTTCGGCCCCGGCGTGGAGAAGGCCTTGATGCGCGCGGGCTTCAGGGTCCATCGCCACCTCCTCCCTTCGGGGGAAGCCGCGAAAACCTGGGACTCGGTCTCGGATCTGCTGGCGACGATGCTGTCCGCCGGGCTGGGCCGGGACTCCGCCCTCGTCGCGCTCGGCGGCGGCGCGGTCACCGACGCGGCGGGCTTCGCGGCCGCGATCTTCCAGCGCGGCATACCGTGGGTCAGCGTGCCGACGACCTTGCTCGGCCAGCTCGACAGCGGCCTCGGCGGCAAGACCGGAATCAACCTCGCCGGAGGCAAGAACCTCGCCGGCTGCTTCCACCGCCCGCGCGCCGTCGTGTGCGACCCGGAGGTCCTGGCGAGCCTTCCTCCCCGGGAGCGGATCTCCGGCTTCGGAGAGGCGCTCAAGTACGGCCTGGTGTTCGAGCCGGCGATCTGGGCCTCGATCACCGGGAACTGGGACGCGCTGATGGCCGGCGACCCCGTCCTGACCGGCAAGGTCGTCGAGCGCTGCGCGGCCTGGAAGCGCCGCGTCGTCGACAGCGACGAGCGCGAGACCAAGGGGCCGCGCGAGCTTCTCAATTTCGGCCACACCCTCGGCCACGCGCTCGAGTCCGCGGCGGGCCTCGGCGTCCTGCGCCACGGAGAAGCGGTGATCTGGGGCATGCGCGCGGCCCTGCGCCTGTCGCACCGCTGCTCGGGGCTCAAGGCCTCGTTCGCCGCCGAGGCGGACCGCTTCCTGGCGACCTTGCCGGTTCCGCTGCCGCGCCGCATCGAGCCGCGCCGCCTGCTCGAGCTGGCCCGCCGCGACAAGAAGGCCCGCGGCGGACGCGCCCGCTTCGTGCTGCTGCGCGCGCCGGGGCGCCCGGTGACCGCGTTCGTGTCGGACCGGGAGATACTGCGCGCCGTGCGGGAGATCCTGTGAAAAACATACTCGTGCTCAACGGCCCCAACCTGAACCTCCTGGGCGAACGCGAGCCGGAGACCTACGGCACGATGACCTTGGCCCAGCTGAACGCGAAATTGGCCGTGCACGCCCGGAAAAAGGGCGCGGCGCTGCGCGCGCGCCAGTCCAATCACGAGGGGGAGCTGATCGACATCCTGCACGCGCACCGGAAATGGGCGGACGGCATCGTGTTCAATCCCGGCGCCTACAGCCATTACAGCTACGCCCTGCGCGACGCGGTGGCCGCGATCCTCGTGCCGACGATCGAGGTGCACCTGTCGAACATCAAGAAGCGCGAGCCCTTCCGCCGCGTCTCCGTCATCGAGCCCGCCTGCGCCGGCCAGCTGTACGGCAAGGGCGCCGCGTCCTACTTCACGGCGATCGACATGCTCCTGAAGAAAAAGAGAAATGGCTAAGCCCTTTTCCGTCGTCCGCATCGGCCTCGGCCTGACAGGGCTCGACCCCGCGACGTGCTTCGAGCGCCTCGCGGGAGAGGGAGGGCGCGGCTACCTCATCGAAAAGGTCGAGGACGGGCGGCGGCGCGCGTGGATCGGCGTGCAGCCGTTCGAGACCTTGCGCGTCGTCAAGGGGCGAGTCTACTCGGTCACGGCGCGCCGCCGCAAGAAGCTCCCGGGCGAGCCGTTCGAGGTCATCGGGAAGCGCCTGTCGAAGTTCAAGGCGCGCGGCGGGCGCCCGTTCGATGCCGGCGCCGTCGGCCTGCTCGACTACGAGATGATCCGTCACCTCGAGCCGGTGAAGATGAACGCCGAGGCCGCCGAGGGCTTCATGATGCTGTTCAACGCCGCGGTGGTCCTCGAGGACGGCCGGGCGAGCCTGACCGCGCTCGCCGCCGGGGCGGGCGGGCGGCGCCGGGCCAAGGCCCTCGCCGCCGAACTGAAGAAAGTCCTGCGCGGGGCGGGCCCGGTCCCGGTCCCGCCGGCGACC
>JAMPYD010000115.1 GCA_023700845.1 Elusimicrobiota bacterium
CGTAAAATCGGTTGTACATGAAGTAGGCCTCCGTCCGCTTCACGCCCGCGACGCCGGCGGGGTTGAGGAACAGCGCCGCGCTGTCGCCGCGGCCGGCGAGGGCGGACCCGCCCATCGAGGCGGCTTGCGCGCCGACCGGGGCCTGCTCGAAGGAGGCGCTCGCGCCGGTCGCGAGGAGGGCGCAGGAGAGGACGGCGCCGAGGACGCGCGGCGCGGACGTGCGGGTTCTCTTCTTCATGGCGTGCAAAAGGGACCTCCCCGTGCGGAACGTGAGTCGGGATGCCGGCCATCGGGCGCGCCGGTCGCGGAGGGGGGAGTTCGCCGCCCTGGAGGGCGGCTCTCGCCTGGATGCGTCGGCGAGGTCACGGCGGGGAAACGAAGACGTCAAACGAACGACATGGAGATGATAACAACCATCGGGGCCGGCCGCAAGGCCGCCGCCACATTTTCGTAACACGCCGGCCATGGCGCGCCGCCCGGGCATCTCCTACGATGGGCGCATGGCGAGGCTGACGCCGCCGCATGTCGTCATTCTGGCGGGGGGCGCGGGCGCGCGGATGAAGATCGGCCATCCGAAGGCCCTGCATCCGGTCTTCTTCCGGCCGATGATCCACTACGCGCTCGACGCCGCCAGGGCGCTGGGCCCGCCGTCGACGCGACTGGTCGTCGGCCCGGGCGAGCGGGAGTTCCGCGAGCAGTGCCGGAGCTGGCCCGAGGTCCGCATCGTCCGTCAGGAGGAGGAGCGCGGGCCGGCGGACGCCGTCCGGGCCGCGGGTCCCGCGCCGGAGCCGGAGGGCGACGTCCTGATCCTGACCGCGGACGCGCCGCTGCTGACGGCGCGCACCCTTCAGGAGCTGGCGGCGAGGCGCGCCGAGGCGG
Organism: Elusimicrobiota bacterium; assembly: GCA_023700845.1. GTDB lineage: Bacteria > Elusimicrobiota > Elusimicrobia > UBA1565 > UBA9628 > GWA2-66-18. The sequence goes on from JAMPYD010000115.1 coordinate 880, forward strand.
ACGCGGCCTGCGCCGTCGTCCGCGGGGCGGAGGGCGGCGGCGAGGCCGTCGCCTGGTGCTTCCGGGCCCGGGACCTGGCGGCCGCGCTGACGGGCGCGGACATACTCGTCCCCGAGGGCGCGGCCGAGCTGCGCCCGGCGGATCCCGTCGAGACGCTCGGCGTCGACGACCTATACGGCCTGTGGCGGGCGGAGGCGGTGCTGCAGGCGCGGTTCAACCGCGCGCTGATGCTCGGCGGCACGGCCCTTCAGGACCCGGGCACCACCTTGATCGACCCGCGCTGCCGGATCGAGCGCGGCGTCCGCGTCGAGGGCGGCTGCACCGTGATCAACTCCGTCCTCGAGGCGGGCGCGCGGCTGGAGGCCTACTGCCGGATCGAGGATTCCGTCATCGGGGCCGGGAGCCGGCTCCTGCAGGGCACGGTGGCCCGGGAGGCCCGCGTCGGGCGGGACTGCCGGGTGGGGCCGTACGCCCATCTGCGTCCGGGCGCGGTGCTCGAGGACGACGTCTGGGTCGGGAACTACGCCGAGCTCAAGAACGCGGTCCTGGGCGCGGGGACCCGCGCCGCGCACCAATGCTACGTCGGGGACGCCCGGGTCGGGCGGCGGGCCGTCATCGGCGGCGGGTTCGTCACCTGCGGCTCGGGCGCCGGGGCGCCGAAGCAGCGCACGGTGATCGAGGACGACGTTTTCGTCGGCGGCGCCTCCCACGCGCTCGCGCCGGTGAGGGTCGGCGCGGGCAGCTTCGTGGCCACCGGGACCAGCGTCACCGAGGACGTGCCCCCGGACTCCTTCGTGATCAGCCGCGCCCGCCAGGTCGTCAAGGCCGGCTACTCCAAGAAGTACGGCAAGGCGAAGGATTCCGGCGCGCCGCGCTGACGGCCCCGCTCAGCCGAGCGAGGGCTTGGCGCCCGTCCGGCGCAGGCCGTGCTTGCGGCCGGTGTCCTTCGGCGCCACGAACTGGATGGAGGACTTGTCGCCGAGGTTCGCGATCCTCAGGCCGCTGACGTTCATGCCCGCGTCCGACAGCAGCTTGGTCAGCTTCGCCAGCTCGCCGGGCCGGTTCTTCACGACGATGTTGTAGCGCGCCTCGGTCGTTCGCTGCATAGAGCCTCCTCAATCGTAGATCGCGTAGTCCGGATCGAAGCCGAGCTTCTCGATGAGCGCCATCGCGTTCGCGGGCTGATCCACGGCGAGCACGATCCTCATCTGCTCGCCCTGCACCTGGCTGTAGAGCGAGAGGATGTTGATGCCCTCCGTCGCCAGCGTCTTCGCGAGCTTGTGCAGCTCCCAATGGTGGTTCGGCATCTCGAACTGGAAGATCAGCTCCTCCCTCACGGCGACGCCGAGCTTCTTGATGTCCTCGCGCAGCGCGTCGTTCTTCGGGGCCAGGAACTGGACCAAGGTCCGGTCGCCGACGTGGGTCGTGACGACGGACGGCATGTCGACCTTCCTCTTCGCGAGCAGGCGCGTGAGCCGGCCGTGCAGGTCCGCGTCCGTGGGAAACTCGACGTTGTACTGGGTCTTGCTCGGTGGGTGCATCGCTCCCTCCCTCAGGCTGCTTCATTGTAGGTCCCCAACGGCGCGGCGCCCATAGTGCCCCGGTAACATCTGTTTGCCGTCCGCGTTGGGGGGCGCTCACGGCGTCGGCAAATTACTGTTTCACCCGCGCAATGGTTTTGCGGAGGAAGGTGGATTAAACTTGGGCAGCGTTCGCGAGCGCGGACGCGAGGAGGAGGCCATGATCGTCGCGGCGCATCAGCCCAACTTCATCCCGTGGCTCGGCTACTTCGACAAGATGCGGAAGGCGGACCTCTTCATCATCGTCGATCACGTGCAGATGGAAAGGCAGAGCTATCAGAACCGGGTGCGGATCAAGACGGGCGCCGGCGAGCGCTGGATCACGGTGCCGGTCGTGCAGGAGTCCCGCGCGGAGCGCATCGTGGACAAGCGCATCGACAACAGCCGCCTCGGCCGGTTCCGCTGGAGCCGCAAGATGTTCCTGACGCTGAAGTACGCCTACCAGTCCGCGCCGCATTTCCGGGACTACGAGCCGGCTCTGGAGGAGATATTCTCGGCGCGCTGGGACCGCCTCAGCGAGCTCAACCTCCGGCTCATCCTGTTCTGCCGCCAGGCGCTCGGCATCTCCACCCCGCTGAGGATCAGCTCCGACATGAGGGTGCAGGGGGCGAGGTCCGACATGGTCCTTAATATGTGCCGCGCGGCGGGGGCGGACGTCTACCTGGCCGGCCACGGGGCGTCGCGCGAGTACCTCGACGTGTCCGCCTTCGAGCGGGCGGGCATCCGCGTCGCCTGGCAGGACTTCGAGCATCCCCGCTACCGGCAGTATCCCGCCTGCGACCGCTTCATCCCGAACCTGTCTTCGCTGGATTTGATCTTCAACTGCGGGCCGGGAAGCGGGCAGGTCCTGCGCGGAGCGAGCCTCCGCGCGGGAGCGGCCGCATGAGCCTCCTCGCTCCGGAACGCCCCGAGGCTCGGCGCATCGACGTCCTCTCCAAGTACGCGGGCTCGACCGTGATCGCCGTCGGCGCCCACCCGGACGACCTGGAGCTCGGCTGCGGGGGGACCTTGGCCCGACTGAGCCGCGCGGGGGCCCGCGTCGTGATGGTCGTGGTGAGCATCCCGAGCAGCCTGCGCTCGCGCCGCCTCGAGGCGACGCGGGCCGCGGAGATCCTCGGCTGCGAGGTCCGCTTCCTGACCCCGAACCGGTGCTCGCGCGTCGAGGACCTCAAGACGCATCAGCTGGTCGGCATGATCGACGCCCAGGTCAAGGAGCTCGAGCCCGCGGCGATGTTCACGCATTGCCTGGCCAACCTCCACCTGGACCACAAGCTGGCCTACGAGGCCTGCATGGCGAGCCAGAGGCTGCGCTACTTCGACATCTTCTGCTACTCGCCGACGAGCTGCCATGCCGTGAACATCGCCTTCTATCCTCACGCCTACATCGACATCTCGGAGACGATCGAGGAGAAGATGAAGGCGATCAGGGTCCATTCGAGCCAGTTCGACTCCCGCGGGCTCAACACGGAGCGCTACCGCGAGGCGGACAGCCGCATGGGGCAGATCATCGGAGCGGATTACGCCGAAGGCGTCGAGATCGTGCGCATGAAGGTCAATTGAACGCGTGGGCGCGGGACAGAGGAGGGGCCATGAGCGACGAGGAACGGCCGGCCGACGACGCGGGACTGAGCGCGGGCGAATACGAGGCGGAGAGCGGGCACGAGAAGCGGCAGCGCCTGCGCAGCGAGAGGATCCGGAAATGGCGGAAGGAAGCCCGCCATCCGCGCGCGGGGGACTTCGACGACCGCGCGGCGATGCCGCCTCCGCCCCGGTTCGTCCCGTGATCGAGGGCGTCCTTCCCGCTCCCGTCGAGGCTCCGCCGGCCTCCTTCGACGCGCTGTCGCGCCTGATCGAGTCGCGCGGGCTCAAGTTCGCGCAGTTCTGGTTCACCGACCTGGAGGGCCGTCCCTGGCGGATCATGATGCCCGCCGACGCGGTGGGCGAGGCGCTCTTCTCCGAGGGTCTGCCTCTGGACGGCCGCCCGATCGGCGGGAGCTGGGAAGGGGTGATGAGGCTGCTGCCGAGGCTCGACGGGCTGTACGTCGACACGTCGGCGTCCGTGCCCAGCCTCGTGATGTTCTGCGACGTCCTGGACGCCGGCGGCTCGCAGCCGCTGCCGCTGGAGCCGAGGCACGTCCTCGAGCGGGCCGTGCGGGCCGCCGAGAAGCGGTTCGACGGCGCGCTGACGGCGGGCGTGGAGCCGGAGTTCATCCTGCTGGAGGCCGACGGCCGGCCCGCCGCGGAAAGCGTCGTCTGGGACTTCATGGCCAAGCTCGCGCTGTCGCTCGGGGACGCGGGCATCCGCGTCGACTGGTTCCGCAGCGGGCCCGCCTCGGGGCAGGGCCGCGCGCAGATGCGCGCCGGGTCCCCGGCGCAGACGGCCGATCGGGTGATGCTCTACCGGCACCTGTCCGCCAACCTCGCCCGCGAGCGCTCGCTGACGGCCTCCTTCCTTCCGCGGCCGCTCGCGGGCGGCGGGACGCCCGGCATGCCGATCCACGTCGCGGTGTGGCGGGGAGGGGAGAACCTTTTCCATGACGAGCGCGGCTGGGCCCTGACGAGCGCTCTTTGCCGCTCCTTCGCGGGGGGGGTGCTGCGTCATCTGCCGGCGCTCACGGCCCTGTGCGCGCCGACGACCAACTCGTACCGCAGGCTGATCTCCGGCTACGCGGGGCCGGCGAGCCCGGTCATCTCCAACGTCGACCCGCTGGCGGCGTGCCGCATTCCCTCGCGCACGCCCGACCCGGGCGCCCGGCGCGTCAAGTTCTGCACCCCGGATTCGACGGCGAATCCGTATCTCGCGCTCGCCTCGGTGATCCTCGCGGGGCTCGACGGCGTCGAGCGCCGGCTCGAGCCGCCGGTGAACGGCGACCGGCCGATGGACGTGCGCGTGCCGCACTGCCTCGAGTCCGCGCTCGACGCCCTGGACGCGGACCGCGGCTTCCTGACCGGATCCGGCGCGTTCTCCGACGAGCTCCTCGACAACTGGATCAAGGATCGCTGGACGCGCCATATCCTGCCGGTGCGCCAGCGCCCCCACCCGTACGAGCTGGCGCAGACGGAGCAGTTCGGCAGCGCCCGCGGCGTCGAGGCCTCCCTCGGGTGACCCCGGCGGCGACAATTCCGACATCGAACCGTGACCGGGCGTCCATGGGCCCGCGGCCGGAATTCTGTCACCATGGCTTGCCGCTATATCCGCGAAAGGAGACGAATATGCGCCGAATTTATACCGCCGCCGTGTTGTCCGCCGTCATGCTGTCCGCCGCGCCGGCCGGAGCCCGGGAGGGCGCCTCGACGAAGTCCCCGCACAAGGCGGAGTTCGAGCGCGCCTACAAGCTCAAGGAGCAGAAGCGCGACGCGCAGGCGCTCGCGGCGTTCAACGCCATCCTGAAGGCCGATCCCCGCAACCACGCGGCCCTGACCGAGGCCGGCTATCTCCACGCGAGCCTGAAGCAGCACGCCTCCGCGGTCAAGAACCTCTCGGCGGCGTCGGTGCAGGACCCCGAGAACATGCGCCTGCGCATGGACCTGGGCTACGAGCTCCAGGCCCTGAAGCGCTACGTCGAGGCGAACGAGCAGTTCCAGATCGTCGCGGCCCGGCCCGGCGAGCTGCAGGCCGCGGCGCAGGGGGCCGCGCTGGAGGTGCATCGCCTCCTGACGGCGGTCGATCCCGCCGAGGCGAAGCGCCGCCAGCTGATGGAGCGGGGCTACGCCGCGCTGAAGAAGGGGGACAAGGCGGCGGCCCGCAGGGCGTTCGCCGCCGTCACGGCCAAGGATCCGAACGACGAGGCGGCGCGCAAGCAGCTGGGCTTCATGAACTTCGAGGCCGGCGATTTCGCGGCGGCCGCGGCGGATTTCGAGGCGGTCCGCTCCCTGCACCCGAACGATTACCTCGTGGCGCTGCAGCTCGGCTACACCTACGAGCGCCTGAAGAAGAAGGACCTGGCCCGAGCGGCGTTCTCGGCCGCGCTGGAGAGCGCGGATCCGAAGATCCACGACGCGGCCCAGACCGCGCTCCAGGCGTCCGGCGGACCGGCGGCGCC
>JAMPYD010000116.1 GCA_023700845.1 Elusimicrobiota bacterium
CCGCCGCCGTCCACAGCGCCCGCCCGCGGAGGCCGCTCGCCCCGCGGGCCCGCGCGAGGGCGACGGGCAGGGCCGACGCCAGCGCCGTGCCCAGGAAGATCGGGTTGCCGAAGCTCGCGAAGGGCCGGGCCGCGCCGGCCGCGGCCTCGCCGACGGCCCACAGCGCCGCGGCGCAGGCGCCGGCGCTCCAGGCCGTCAGGAACGGGCCCGGGCCCGTCGCCGCGAACGCGCGGCCCGCCGCCCAGAAGGCGAGGCCGCAGAACAGGAGGCGCGCCGCCTCGGTCTGGGACGCGGCGAGGTCGGGCGACAGCGCCCAGAACAGCAGGCCGGAGGCGGCGAGCGCCGCCGCCGGAAGGTCGAGCGGCGAGCGCCGCCCCGCGCCGCGCCGGGCCGCGACGCCTCCGGCGAGCAGGACGACGGCCTGGACGGCGAGGAGCTTGGCGCGGATGATCTTCTGGTCGGGGACGAGCCAGAAGGCCGCGGCGCCCAGCGCCCACGCCGCCAGGAGCGCGTGATCGGTCGCGGCGGCGGGCCGGGGCGGGGCCTTGGCCTTAGACATCCAGCGAGGCGACGATCCGGTCCTGGACCTTGAACATGCGGGCCTTCGCGGCGGGACGGGAATCGTCGTGGCCGGCGAGATGCAGCGCCCCGTGGACGGCGAGCGTCGCGGCCTCGGCGGCGGGGGAGTGACCCAGGGCCTTCGCCTGGCGGCGCGTCATCCACGACGAGATGAAGATGTCCCCGACGGGCGCCTCGGCGCCGGTCAGGCCCGGGACGGGCTCGTGCGCGAAGGAAATGACGTCGGTGTCGTAGTCGTGGCCGAGGTAATGCCGGTTCATCCTCAGCATCTCGGCGCGCCCGAGGAACACGACGTTGACCTCGCCGCTTCGCCCGGCCGTCTTCTTCGACGCGCCGAGCGCCAGGCGCACCGCCTTGCGGTACAGCGCCGCGCGCCTCGCCGGGGCCGGCAAGGAGGCCATTCCCGCGATGATGACCGTCAACCCGTTTTTTCGTCCCATTTGTCGTAGGCCCTTATGATTCGTTTCACGATAGGATGGCGGGACACGTCGGCCTCGGCCATGCGCACCACGGCCATGCCGTCCACGCCTTTGAGAATCTCGAGCACGCGCACCAGCCCCGAGGTCGCGCGCGCGCCGAGGTCGTTCTGCGTCGTGTCCCCGGTGACGACGGCCTTCGAGCCGGCGCCCATGCGCGTGAGGAACATCTTCATCTGCTCGGGGGTGGTGTTCTGCGCCTCGTCGAGGATCATGAACGCGTCCTCGAACGTCCGGCCGCGCATGTAGGCCAGCGGCACGATCTCGATGACGTCGTTGTCCCGCCAGGTGCGGAAGCGCTCCCCGCCGAGCAGGGAGATGAACGCGTCGTAGAGGGGGCGCAGATACGGGTTCACCTTCTCCATCAGGTCGCCGGGCAGGAAGCCGAGCTTCTCGCCCGCCTCGACGACCGGCCGCGAGAGGACGATCTTCGTCACCTGGCGCTGCTCGAGGGCGCGCAGCGCGCAGGCGACCGCGAGGAAGGTCTTGCCCGTGCCGGCCGGGCCGATGCCGAAGGTCAGGTCGTGCTCGGTGATCGTGTCGCAGTATTTCTGCTGGTTCGGCGTCCGGGCGCGCAGGACCTTGCCGTTGTGGGCGCGGTACAGCCCGTCCTCGGGCAGGGACGGCGCGTCCAGGTTGATCGGCTCGAAGCCGCGAGGGTCGACGGGGGCGGCGCGGCGGCGCAGCGCTTCGATTTCGGACCGCAGGCGCTTGGCGGCCTTCTCGACGCGCTGGGCGCTTCCCTTGACGGTCAGCGACAGGTCGCCGCTCTCCGCGTCCTGGCGCAGGAAGATTTCCACTCCGAAATCCCTCTCCAATTCGCGCAGGCGCGCGTCCTGCTCGCCGAGGAGGCGGACCGTCTCGGCCTGGTCGTTGAGGCGTATGAGCTTGGTGGTCATTAGGCGATCCCCCGTGAAGCGTCGGCCAATCCGAGGCGCGCGCCGACGGCGCGGCAGGCGTCGAGCGCGGCGGACGGGCCCCGGCCCTCGAGCGCGTCGGCCCAGCGGCGCTGCGCGTCGCGCAGACGCCACGTTCCGGCCAGCAGGCCCGCGTCCCACAGGGCGTCGAGCCAGCGCAGGGCGCGGGACACGCGCGCGGAGTCGACGGGCTCCGCGATGACGGCCTCCATGTGCCGGTGAAGGCGGTCCTCCAGTTCGTAGGACCAGGGCAGCTCGGCCGCGTTGAAGGAGTGCACCTCCGCCTCCGCCAGCAGCTCGAGCACGGCGTCGTCCTCCTCGCCGCCGCGCCGGAACGCCGCCAGGCACTCGACCCAGCGCTTGAGGTAGGCGGCGCGGGAGGCGCCGAGCGCGCCGGCGCCCGCCAGCGACTTGACGACCTCGGCGCGCTCGTCGTTGAGGATCGCGTCGAGCCCGTAGCCCGCGGGGCCGAAGCGCTCGTCCATCGCGGCGCGGAAGTCCTCGTCGCTCAGGCGGATGAACTGGTCGCCGATCTGGAGAGGGTCGAGGGCCTCCCGCCGCGGCGCGAGCCAGCAGGCGAAATCGAGGCGGTCGGCGCGGTGGACGACCGCGTGGAAGTCGGCGCTCTGCCGCGTGTCGCGTGACGCGACCGTCACGTCCCGGACCGACAGCGTCCGCTCTCGCCCCGCGAGGCCCGCCTTGTCCGCGCGGAACGCGGGGCCCGTCGTCCAGCGGAGCAGCGGCGGCTCCGGCGCCGGCAGATGCAGATGATCGAGCACGGCCGCGTGCGCCGCGGCCCGGGGCAGGCCGACGCGGGCCGAGGCCACCAAGGTCCTCCAGACCTTGGCGCCGTTCTCGAAGCGCGGCAGGTTCGAGCGGCAGGCGGCCAGGCGCTCGACGAATCCTTCCTCCGGGTTTTCCCCGAGCAATTTGGCCAGGTCGATCGCCCGGGCCGCGCGCGTGAGGCACAGCACGGCTTCGACGCCCGAGATGTCGTCGAAGAACCAGCCGCAGCTCGTGAACATGGCCAGCCGCTCGCGCTGCATCATCAGCAGCTCGAGGGCGTGCCTCTCCTCCTCGGCGAGGAGCGGGCGCTTGGCGTGCGCCTTCAGGAAGGCCGACGCGCGCTCGTCGCCGGGCTCGAGCCACAGGACCGACGACTCGTCGCGGACCTTCCACGGATCCTCGAAGAAGCGCGAGGCGTCGTCCTCGTAGAACGCGTCGAGGCGGTGCGCGAGCTTGTTGAGGGCGTCGCGCAGGCCCGTCCTCCACCTCTGGTCCCAGTCGGGCAGGTGCTTGGAGCGGCAGCCGCAGTCCTTGTCCCAGCGGCCGAGGCCGTGGTCGCAGCTCCAGGAGGTGTTCTCCCGGATGCGGACCTCGTGCGGCGGCGGAAACAGGGAGAGAAAGCGGGCCGGATCGATCGCCGGGATGCCGTCGGCCTCGAGCAGGTCGAGCGTCAGCGCCAGCACGCGCTCGGCGCCCGGATGGTGGTGGCCGTAGAACTCGCCGTCGCTGGCGACGTGGGCGAGCTGGGCCGCGTCGCCCTCCCAGAGCCGGCCGCGCACCGCGTCGGCGAAGTGCCCGGCGCTGACGAGCGTCTCGCCGCTGACGATCCCGGCCGACAGGCGGTGATGATAGAAGAAGATCACGAGCTTCTTCGTCGGATCCGCCGGCGAGACCCAGAGATAGGGCGTCTTCGGGTCGATGTGCTCGGCGTCGAGCCTGACCCAGGCGTCGGAGCCGAGGTCGCGGACGGCCTCGCCCTGCTTCGGATCGAGGATGGTGAACTCGATTCCGTGCCCGGCGAGGACCTCGAGGGTCTCGACGTCCACCGCGGTCTCCGGAAGCCAGAGGCCTTTGGCCTCTCGTTTATAACGATGCCGGAACTCGGCCAGGCCCCAGCGCACCAAGGTCTGCTTGTCGCGGAGGGACTCGAACGGCAATATATTGTGGAAGTAGGGCTGGGCGATCGCGGTTCCCGTCGCGGCGTCCGCGGCGAGGATGCGGCGCAGGATGGACGGGCGCTCCCGCTCGAGCCAGGACAGCAAGGTCGGGCCGAAATTATAAGAGAGGCGCTTGAGCGTCTCGTCGTAGGCGATGGTCCGGCCGTCGGAGCCCCCGCGGATGCCCAAGGTGACGGGCCCGTAGCACTCCTCGGCGATGCGGGCGTTCCAGTCGTGAAACGGGGCCGCCGAGGCCTCGCGGTCGACCGCGCCCGTCCAGGGGTTCTCGCGGGGAGGCTGATAAAAATGGCCGTGGACGCAGATGTGGCGGTGGCTCATGAGTAGACCACGCTGACCCGGTCGAGATAGGCGGCGGCGGCCTCGAGGCGCGCGAGGACGGCGGCCCCGTCGGAGGCCTTGGCCGCCGTCTCGATCAGGAGGCCCTCGTCGCTCAAGGGGCGAAACCCATAGCTGGCGCCCGAGCCGATGAGCTTGTGGCTCGACGCGGCGATCGCCCGGTAGTCGCCGCGCGCGAGGGCCGTTCTCATCTCCGCGACCTCGCGGCGGCAGCCGTCGAGAAAGTCGGGGATGAGCGCCTCGAACTCCTTTTCGATGGAGACCAGGATGCGGCCGCCGTCGGGAAGGGCGGCGAGCGCCCGGCTCAGCGCCGCGAGGAGCTCCTCGCGCCCGAACGGCTTGCGCACCGTCGCGTCGAACCCCGCCTCGAGGCATCTGCGCAGGTCCGCGGGCTCCGTGTTCGCGGTCAGCGCGAGCACGGGGCTTCGCGCGCGCGCGCGGCCTTTCTCCTCGGCGCGCATGAGCGCGACGGCGGAGAGGCCGTCGAGCACCGGCATCTGGATGTCCATGACGACCGCAGCGTAGTCCCCGGCCCGGAACATCTCGACCGCGGACTGCCCGTCCTCGGCGAGGTCCACCCGGTAGCCGGCCTTCGTCAGGCACAGCTGGAGGAGCGCGCGCAGGGCCGGGGTGTCGTCGACGGCGAGGACGCGGGCGCTCACCGCTGAGCGGTCGTGCCTCGCGGCACGACGACGATGCCGCTCGGGTCCACGAAATAGCGCTTCGCGTCCTCCTCGGCGTTGAAGCCGAGCTTGAGCTTGGCCGGGATCTCGTTGAAGCGGTCCACGATCACGCGCTTCAAGTGCGCTTCCGATCTGATCTTGCAGAAGTCCATGATGATCGAGTCCTCGATCACCGCCCCGTCGTGGATGTGCACCCCGCGCCCGATGATCGAGTTCTTGATCGTCGCGTTGCGCACGAAGCAGCCGTCGCTGATGATGCAGTTCGTCAGCTTGCCGTCGAGAACCTTGGCGGGAGGGCCGTCGTAGCGTCCCGAGTGGATGAACCAGCGGCGGTTGTTGAGGTTGAGCCGCGGGCGCGCGCCGAGAATGTCCATGTTGGACTGGTAGAACGCCCCCAGCGTCCCCACGTCCCGCCAGTACGACTGCTCCTCGTACGCCTTCAGTCCGGGCAGGACGTTGGTCGAGAAGTCGTAGGCGTACAGCTTGTGGCTTTTCAGGATGGCCGGGAGGACGTTTTTCCCGAAATCGAGGTCGCTTTCGTCCTTGTGGTGGTTCTTGAGCAGGTCCACGAGGACGTCCTTCGTGAAGACGTAGTTGCCCATCGACGCGAGCGCGTGCGTCGTGCTGCCGGGCATCGGGTCGGCCGTCAGAGGCTTCTCGATGAAGTCCATGACCCGGCCTTTCGCGTCGGTCTGCACGATGCCGAAGGAGGGGACGCTCTTGAGGGGGACCGGGATCGTCGAAACGGTGACGTCGGCGCCCTTCTCGATGTGCCATTGGATCATCTGGCCGACGTCCATCCGGTAGACGTGGTCCGCGCCGAAGACGACGACCAGGTCGGGATCGAAGTCGTGGATCAGGTTGAGGTTCTGGCGCACCGCGTCGGCCGTGCCGCGGTACCACATCGTGCCGAGGCGCATCTGGGGGGGGACGACGGTGATGAAGTGCTCCCGCGTGAGGCCGGCGGTCCGCCAGTTGGAGCGCAGGTGCTCGATGAGGCTCTGCGACATGTACTGCACGAGCACGTAGATCGACAGCATGCCCGAGTTGACGAGGTTCGAGAGGACGAAGTCCACGATGCGGTACTTGCCCCCGAACGGGACGGCGGGCTTGGAGCGCTCGTGCGTCAGCGGGTGAAGGCGCTCGCCCTTGCCTCCGGCGAGCACGATCGCGAGAACGCGCCGCGTCGGCGCGATGTTGGGCTTACTGGGGCTCGGCATAGGGATCCTCGCCGTAATCGGTCTCATCGATCACCGCGGCGTGCTTGCTCTTCTTTTTCAGGGGCGCGGGGCCGAGGGACGGCCCCGACGGCTCCTCCGTCTCGCTCTGCTGGGCGCGGGCCCGGCGGCGCAAGGCGTCCAGGTCGGCCTCCTGCTTATGCCGGGCGGCGCCGTGGAGCTGGGCGTCGTCGAGGACGAGGACGTCGCGCTTCTCCTCGATGCCGGCGGTGATCTGGGTCAGGCCCTGCGTCGTGATGCCGGTCGAGACGCGGACCGGGAGGTAGGTGACGCCGCCCTCGCTGACCAGCGCG
>JAMPYD010000117.1 GCA_023700845.1 Elusimicrobiota bacterium
AAGATCACGAAGGAGAACGTCATCAAGACCGCGGCGGCGCTCGGCATCATCGGCGCGGCCCTGCTCAAGGCGACGCCCGCTCCGGCGGCGCACTCGAACTACCTGCACAACTCGGGCGGCACCGGCTCCCACACGAGCCACGGCTCGCACGGGTCGCACGGCTCGCACGGGTCCCACGGCTCGCACGGGTCCCACGGCTCCCACGGCTCGCACGGCTCCCACGGCTCCCACGGGTCTCACGGGTCCCACGGGTCGCACGGCTCCCACGGCTCCCACGGCTCGCACGGGTCCCACGGCTCCCACGGGTCGCACGGCTCGCATTGCCGCGGCGGCTGGTGCAATCCCCGCTGCTAGGAAGGCCCGCGGCATGGGCGTATGGGGAAACTCGATCATCTGGCCGTCTACTTATCGGATAGCTGCAACTTGGCCTGCAGCTACTGCTATGTGGCGGTCAATCAAGGCCCCGGCGCCCGCCTGACGTTCGAGCAGATCCGACGCTCGATCGACGAGTTCTGCTCGAAGCTGCCGCCCGACGAGAGGAAGATCACCTTCATCGGCGGCGAGCCTCTGCTCGACTGGCCCCTGTTCGTGAAGGCCGCGCGCTACGCGCGGGAGAAGGCCGGCGAGGCGGCGGTCCTTCAGACCTTCACCAACGGGACCTTGATCACCCCGGAGAAGGTCGCGTTCATGGAGGACGTCGGGGTCCACTGCACCATCAGCCTCGACGGACGCAAGGAAGACAACGACAAGCACCGCGTCTACTACAAGACGAAGGAGCGGTCCGTGCACGACGACGTCATGGCGCGCCTCGCCCCGCTGAGCAAGTCCAACCTCGGCGTGAGCCTCGTGTTCACCGCGGACACGGTCGACCGCCTCCTCGGCAACGTCGACGCCTTCCACCGCTCGGGCTTCGGCCGCATCACCTTCAACCCCGAGCTCTACGAGGTCTGGCCCGAGGCCAAGATCGCCGTCATGCGCAAGGTCCTCTCCGGGCTGGCGCGCTGGTACAAGGTCATCCTCGACTCCGGCACCCGCCCGCCGCAGCTGCAGATCCTCTTCGCCGTGCTCGAGGCCCTCGAGCAAAACCGGGCGGGGGAGCGCTGGTGGCACGCGTGCCACAACATGACGCTCGGCCCGGACGGGAAGTACTACTCGTGCGACAAGGCGCTGTCCTTCCCCGTCGGCACGGCCCCGGCCCTGCGCGCGGGCTCGGCCGAGACGGGGATGGACTGGGGCGGCGCCGCGAAGCAGATCGACGGCTTCGTCGACTGGATCGAGCGCCGCGGCGGCGGCGACCAGGAGATCTTCTGCCCGATCGGCGTCGTGGCCCACGCGCGCATCGCGGGGCGCGACCCCGACGCGGCGCTGGCCAACTTCCGGCGCGTCGCCGCGGCCTTCGCCGAAGGCCTCTCCGAGCTCGTCGACTCGTGCCAGGCGCACCCTCGCTTCCAGGAGCTCTATGTCCGCGCCCGCGTCGTGTAGCCTGACCTGCAACAAGGAGATCCGGCGCTTCAAGGTCGCGATCAATACGGCCTGCCCGCTGCGCTGCGAGTACTGCTTCATCGACAAGGACTCGGGGGAGACGATCTCCCGCAGCCACGTCGAGAACCTCGTGCGCTTCCAGCTGTCCTCCCCGGGCAAGGTCAAGAAGCTCCTCCTCTACGGCGGCGAGCCCTTCCTCAATTTCGACATCGTCCGCGAGACGGCGCTGTACGCGCGCGCCGAGGCGCTCAAGGCGGGCAAGGACCTCGACCTGTCCATCTGCACGAGCGCGGGCCTGCCGCTGAAGCGGGAGTGGCTCGAGTTCCTGGCCGAGCAGCGCTTCTTCCTGAGCGTCAGCATGGACGGCGACGCCGAGACGCACGACGCGCACCGCCGCATGAAGGGCGGCCGCGGCTCGCACGCGGGGATGCTCCCGAACCTCAAGACGATCTTCGACACCATCGGCAAGCGTCGCTCGATGGCGATCCAGTGCGTGCACCCCGACAACGTCGAGAAGATGCTCGACAACTACAAGACCTTGGTCGGCTACGGCTTCGAGAACATCGAGATCGAGGTGATCCACGGCTTCGGCTGGAAGCGGACCAAGCACCTTTTCCGCCCGATGCTCGCCAAGGTCTTCGACTGGATCTGGGAGGAGGCGCATCAGGGGCGGTTCCGCTTCGTGGTGTGCTCGCTCGTCCCGTTGATGCTCAAGGAAGGCGTCACGCTCGAGGACTGGTGCCCGTTCCACTCGTCGATGGAGACCTACCCCGACGGCAACTTCTCCTTCTACCCGTTCGCGTTCGTGGACTGGGACGGCCGCAAGAAATCAAAAGTGGGAAGCGCGTCGGAGGGCGTCCCCGAGCGCTACCGCTCCTGCACCTTCGACCTCGCCTCGGATCAGTGCAAGACCTGCACCTCGACCTATTACAGCAACCCCCAGGTCAACGAGGGCAACGACCCCTACCGCTGGCGCACCGAGATGGCGCGGGCCTTCATGGACCGGGTGGCGCTGGCCTCCCGGACCGATCCGGTCATGAAGGAATACCTGAAAGAGGCGTTGATCCGGTGCCGGATCAGCTGAGGCTCCGGCTCAAGGTCCGGCGCCTCCTGTCGGGCGCCGAGCGCGCCGTCGAGACGCGCCGCCCCCGGGCCGCCCTGCCGCTTTTCGACGCGGCTTTGGCCGCCGACCCGTCGTGCGCCTACGGCCTGTTCTTCCGCGCCGGCGTCAGGCTGGCGCTCGGCGACGCCGCGGGCGCCGAGTCCGATCTCCTGGCCATGGAGCGGATGCCGGCCGCGTCCTTCGCGGCCTACCGCGAGTTCGAGGTGCCCTCGCCGCGCCTGTACCCGGGACTCGCGCGGCGCCTGGAGCGCCTCCTGGCCCGGCGGACCTCGCCCTTCGGCCTCGCGATGAAATCCTTCCTGCTGCGGGCGCAGGGACGCTTCGAGGAGGCGGTGTCGGTCATGGAGGGGGCGGCCGACGCGGCGCCGCGCAACGCCGGCCTGCGCGCGGTGCTGGCCCGCGTGCGCTTCGTCAACCGCTTCCCCGAGCAGGGCCTGCGCGACATGCGCCGCGCCGCCGCGCTCGATCCCCGGTGCGGCTGGATCGTCGCCTGGGAGGCGGAGGCGCTGCGCCAGCGCGGGAAATTCGCCGAGGCCCTGCGGCGCGCCGATCTCGCGATCAGGCTCGACCCGTCGTACTTCCGCTCCTACGGCTGGCGCGGGGGCGCCTTGCGCCGCCTCGGACGTCCCCGGGAGGCGGTCGCCGCGCTCGACCGCGCGGTGGCGCTCGACCGCGAGGACTGCCGCGGCTGGGACTGGAGCGGGGCGGGGCGCGACGCCGACCGGAACCTGTCCTGGTTCTACAACGAGCGGATGCTCGCCAAGCGCGCGCTCGGCGACGTCGCGGGGGCCCTCGCGGACCTCGGCCTCGCCCACGGGCGCAACAACCGCTACGTCTGGAGCTTCTCCCGCGACGGCGGGGCGGCGGCTCCGGCGCTCGCCGAGCTCGACGCCTTTTTGAAGAAAAAGCCGAAGGCCGCGTGGGCCTGGGCCTGGAGGGGGCTGACCGAGCTCGAGAGCGGCGGTGCCGAGCGCGCGCTGAGCGACCTGAACCGCGCGATCTCCCTCGGCGCGCGCGGGGCGTGGACCATGACCTGGCGCGGGCGCGCCCGCGCGGCGCTCGGCGACGCGGCCGGCGCGTTGGCCGACCTCGACCGGGCGGTGCGCCTCGACCGGACCTACGCTCCCGCCGCGGGTTGGCGCGGCGGCCTGCTGCGCGACGCGGGCCGCAGGCGCGAGTCCCTGCGAGAGCTCGACCGCGCGATCGAGCTCGACCCCGTCTGCGCCTGGGGCCTGGCCTGGCGGGGGGAGCTGCACCTGGCCGCGGGCCGTCCGAAGCGGGCGCTCGCCGACCTCGACGCGGCGCTCGGGCTCGACCCGGAGAACGTAAGTGCCTACTTCTGGCGGGCTAAAGCGCACGCGTCCCTTCGGGACTGGGCCTCCGCGAGCAAGGACGTCGCCGCGGTCCACGCGCGACGCCCTGATCTGCGCGCGTAGACGGATATCCTACCCTGGAAAAATATTTTCTTCCGAGGAGGGTTTTGATCACAATGCTGCTCAAAACCCTAGAGGGAAGATTCGAAACGCGAAAAGACTTGCTGCCGGGAGCTTGACGGCCGCCCGCGGCGGCTAGGCGAGGCGGGCGCGTTCGAGGCGAGCCGCCTCGAAGCGGCGGTCGATGGCGAGGCAGGCGTCGAGGTCGCGCAGGGCGGCCTCCTTTTTTCCGAGCGCGCCGAGGACGCGGCCGCGCTGGTACAGGGCCCAGGCCCAATCCGGCTCGAGAGCCAGAGCCCGGTCGCAGGCCGCGAGCGCGGGGCGAAGGCGGCCGAGCTCGAAGCGCGCGCGTGCCAGCGCGGCCCAGGCGCGCGCGTAGCGCGGCGCCGCGGCGACGGCCGTTCTCAAATCCCTCTCGGCTCCCGCGGCGTCGCCGAGCGCCAGCCGCGCCTCTCCGCGCCAGGCGGGGGCGAACGGGTGAGAGGCGGCGTTCAGGAGATCCAGGGCGCGCGCGTGCTCTCCTCGGGAGAGGAGGAATTCGCCGCACCAGGCGAGAAGGGTCCCGCGCCAAGGCGCGTCGCGCAGCAAGGTCTCCGGATCGGGCGCGGGCGACGCGCGGCCCTCGCCGAGGTTCGTCCAGCCGAGGCGGCTCGAGCGGCGGGCGGCGCGCTCGAGCCAGGTCAGGACGCCGCGGACGTCGCCGAGCGCCAGGCAGGCGCGGGCGGCCTCGAGCGGCGCGTTCTCGTACCAGGGGCCGCAGCGCGCCGCGCGGCGGGCCGACTCGAGCGCCGCGGCGGGGCGGCCGCTTTGGCGCTCGACGGCCGCGAGTGTCGTCCAGGCGACCGCGTAGCGAGGGTCGAGCGACAGCGCGCGGCGCGCGTCGGCGCGGGCTCCGGCGAGATCGCCGAGGCGCCGCCGGGCCTCGCCGCGCCAGGAGAACAGGTACGGCCGCCTCGGCGCCGCCTTCGCGGCCCAGTCGAGATGCGCGAGGCCCTCGTCCTTGAGGCCGGCCATGATGGCGAGCTTGCCGTGGAAGGCGCGCGCGGCGTAGCAGGATTTCTCGTCGTGAAAGGAGCGGTTCGTTTCGAAGAGGCGCTTGCCTTCGCCCGGGACCTCGAGCGGGCCGACGGACAGACCGAAGATCCAGCCGCAATCGGGATCGAGGTCGAAGGCGCGCGTGACGTCCGCCTCGGCCAGCGCGGGCCGGCCGAGCGCGGCCTTGGCGCGCGCGCGCAGGAGCAGGGCCCAGCCGGCGCCGGCGGCGGCGCAGCGCGAGAGCAGGGGAAGGGCCGCGGCGGGGCGGCCCGCCGCGATCAGGGCGGACGCCCGCTCCCCGAGCGCCCAGAGGCCGGCGGTCACGGCCTCTCCACCGGGCGCAGCTCGGCGTCTCCGTAGCGCCGGACGTAGCCGCTCTCGAAGCCCAGGCAGCGCGCGTCGAGCGCGCAGGACCGGCAGCGCTCGTTCTTGAAGCGGTCTCGCCGCTCGTTTTGAAAGCGGCCGTCGTCGACGCCTTTCGGGTCGATCAGAAGGCTTGTGCTCTCCCGCTCCCAGTTGCGCAAGCGCTCGCGGGGCAGGGAAGGCAAGGCGCAGGGCGGCATGTTGTAGACGAAGACCTTGTCCGCGGCGCCGAGCGCGCGGGCGCGGGCGAACGCCGCCTCGAGGGAGGGGAGGACGTCCTTGACCGGTACCTCGAGCGCGCCGGCATGGACGTTCATCAGGCCTTCGTAGTGCGGGAAATAGAGCTGGAACTCGACGACGCCGGCCCGCGCGGCGAAGCGCTCGATGAACGCGGGCATGGCGGCGGCGTTGCGCCGCGTGATCACGAAGTTGAGCACCGCGGGCACCGAGCTCGCCTCGAGATGGTCGAGCGCCCGCAGCGCCTTGTCGAAGGCGCCGGGCACGGCGAGGAGCTCGTCGTGCAGCGCCGCCTCGCCGGCGTGGATCGAGAGGCAGGCGAAGCTCATGCCGGACGCGACGAGCTCGCGCGCGTAGGCCGCGTCGGCCATGCGCAGGCCGTTGGAGATCACACCGATCGAGGAGTAGCCCGCCTTGCGCGCCAGGCGGAGCATGGTCGGCAGCTCGGCCAGCAAGGTGACCTCGCCCCCCGAGAAGGTGACGCCGCGAAAGCCTTTCCGGTGCCCTTCGAGAAGCTCGCGGGCGAGGCGGTCGACGGGGAGCTTCCAGGCGACGAGCTCCGGCGTCAGCGGAGGGTTGTAGCAGAACGGGCATTTCGCCTGGCAGGCGTAGTTCAGGAAGACGTCGAGCATGGGGACGTCGTCGAGGGCGGGGCGGGTCATGAGCCGGTCCCCAGGCGGCGGCGGCAGTCGGCGAGGCCGAGGCGCGCGGCCTCGGATTTCACGTCGAGCGAGAAGGCGGCGGCGTAGTCCGCGCGCGCCAGGGGCCAGCGCCCCGCGGCGGCGTGCACGC
>JAMPYD010000118.1 GCA_023700845.1 Elusimicrobiota bacterium
ACGCCCCGTTGCCGGGCTCGAGGGCGACGGCGCGGTCGAGCGCGGCCGCGCCGCCGCCGCCGGACTCCCAGTGCAGCGCGTGCGCGCTCGCGGGCGCGTCCTTGCGGCGCAGGACGGCGGCGAGCTCGCGCGCGGCGGCCGGCGCCTCGCCGAGCAGGCGCAGCAGGCGGGCGCGCCGCGTCCCGTCCTTCCCCGTCGTCTCGGCGAGCTCCCGGCGAAGGTCCTTCTCGTGAAGGATTCCGTAGCGCGCCGGCTGGAAAGCGGAGCAGCGGCCGAGGTAATATTGCCGCCCGAGGGCCTCGACGAGGCGCATGTCGGCCTCGGCGGATAATGAAGGCATCCGTTCATTATATCGGCGCGCGCCTCTCAAGTCGAGCAATAAAGTTATACTTGCTCCGGTGAGTTTCACGCTGAACGCCGTCCAGATCTGCGCCTGGGGCCTGTTCGCCGCGGCCTGGGCCCAGATGGGCTACGTGGACTGGAAGGAGCAGAAGATCCGCAACCGCTACCTTCTCCGGTGGCTCAAGGTCGCGGCCGCGGCCTACGCGGTCGTGCTCCTCCAGACGGCCCTGGGGAGCCTCGGGATCGGCACGGGCTACCTTCTCGGCGGCTACTACTACGAGCTCGGGCGCTACCTGGCCTTCTCCGGCCTCGCCGCCTACGCCTTCTGGGCCCTTCGCATCTGGCCGGCGGGGGACGTCAAGCTCTTCGTGCTTCTCTCCCTGTTCTACCCCTTGATGCGGATCCCGGGCTCCCTGCATTCGGGTCTGCGCTTCCTCGAGGTGCTGATCAACATCTTCGTCCCGGCCGCGGCTTTCCTTTTCGTCACCGCGGCGGGCTATCTCTGGCGCACGCGCTTCAGCCATCAGAAGCAGTTCTTCCGGGAGCTCGGGGTGAGGCGCTTCGGCGTTTTCGCCGTCGAGAAGGCGGTCGAGGCGCTCGGCCAGATCCGCGCGGACCTCGCGGCCTCGGCGGAATATTACCGCCGCAATCCGCGGACGTTCCTTCTCGACGCCGGCGCCTGGCTGGCCATGATGGCGGCGATGTCTTTGGTCTCCTATTACCTCAACCGGGTCATCACCTCGCACGTTCTCAAGACGCTCGTCTGCTTCGCGCTGTTCTTCGCCTGGAGCCGCTTCTGCATGGCCATCGGCAAGGGCAGGGCGCTCGCGCTGATCATCGTCATGTTCGCCGCGCTCCTCGTCCGCCATCCCGAGGTGGACTGGGCGATCCTCGGCGCGGTCTTCGGCCACATCTCCGTCTTCAGCCTGTGCATCTTCTTCGGCATCCAGATCGCCTTCAAGCTCGTCGCGGGCAAGACGGGCTACGCCTTCCTTCCGCTGCTGTTCATGCTCCCGGGCCTGATCCCCTGGGCGGCGCTGAGGCTCATGGCGTCCTCGCTCCTGCCCGACACCGGCGCGCTCCTCGGCTGGATGCGCGTGTCTCCCGGAACGCTCACCGAGCTCTCCTCGCTGTCCGTCTGGGCGGCGCTGGGAACGTTCTTCGGCCTCTCGCTCGTGTTCGTCCGGATCTGGGACGCGGAATCCTACCAGAGCGTGAGCCCGGAGCAGGTGCAGCCCTACATGACCCTCGGACCGTCCCTGGTGGAGCTGATCCAGCAGGACGAGGAGTTCTGCGGCGAGCACTTCCAGACCTTCTACGCGGACGGCCTGACCCCGGACCAGGCGGAGGCGCTGAAGCCGTGGTGCCGGGAGCGGGGCATCGAGCACGTCCCCTTGGCGCCCACCATCTCGTTCGCGAACTGGATCTTCGCCGGCTATCTGCTGACCCTGACGCTCGGGGGTCATGTGCTGAGGTTCCTCTATTGAATACGCTCGATGAACGGCGGTGGATTTTCGGCGGAGGCCTGAGCCCGGAGTGGACCTGGGTGGTCCGGCGGCGCCGCGAGCTCGCGCTCGCGGACCTCGCGCGCATCGAGAAGCACTACCTGAAGCACGCCCCGCCCGGCGTGCGGAAGCGGCGCTACGCGGCGGGCCTGCGCTATTTCCTGCGAACCAAGTCCCCCGAGCGCGACCGCCTCGCCGTGCACCCCTGCTTCGACTACTGGCTCGACCTGCACGCGCGCCATTTCTCCGCCCCGGCGCAGGAGAACGACTGGCATCTCCAGTTCGGCCTCTTCCAGAGCTTCCCGGCGGCGCTGGCGCTGTCGCGCGGCGACCGCCTCGAGGTCGACGCGACGGCCGACCCCGACGGGCGGTTCTTCCTGTACGGCTCGCCGAAGTTCATCCAGGCGGCGCCCTCCGCGCCGCTGACGCTCGCGCTCGCGGGAGGCCGGCTCTCGGCGGACGGGCGGCCGGCCCGGTTCGAGTCCCTCGTCGAGGCGGTTCCCGGCATCGTCGCCGACGACCGCGGCTGGCTGATGGTGCACGGCGTGACCATGCACGGGCTCGTCGCCCTCGACGCCAAGGAGCGCGCCCGCTTCGCCGCGGTGCTCGGCGAGGCCTTCTGCGACCTCGCGGGGCGCGACGCCGGCCTGTACGCCGAGATGCGCGACCTCCTCTTCTCCCTCGTGCCCCTCAAGAACCCGGTGGACTACGGCAGCGTCAGCTCCTCCTACGTCAACCTGCGCGGCCTGATCGCGCTTTCCCACGCCGAGGACCGCATCCTTCAGGCGGAGACCTTGATCCACGAGTTCTGCCACCAGAAGATGAACCAGCTGCTCGTCGTGGACGCGATACTCCTGCCGGGGCAGAGCGGGCAGGTGTTCTACTCGCCGTGGCGCCCCGACGCGCGGCGCCTGCGCGGCCTCCTGCTCGGCGCGCACGCGTTCCTGAACGTCGCGCGCTACGTGGCGACGTCGCTGGCGCGCGAGGAGTTCCCGGCCGAGCAGAAGATCGAGCTGATGGTGAACGTCGCGCTGCGCCTCAATCAGGTCGAGGCGGCGCTCAAAGGGCTGACCGGCTACGGCTCCTTCACCGAGTTCGGCCGCCGCTTCGTGATGGGGATGTGGAGCGAGCTCGAGATCCTGCGCCACTCGGTGCTGTGGTTCCCCGCCGCCCTGCTCAAGGAGCAGGCCGCCGCCGCCGCCGCGCACCGCAGGAAGTACGCGCTGGGCGACACCGGCTTCTACAAGGACGCCGCGCTCGTGGACAAGGTCAAGCGCACGGCCTTCCTGACCCCCGAGGAAGATTGATGAACACGAAAGAACGCGTCGAATGGACGAAGGCCGTCGGGGCCTGCCTTCCCGGCGCCGTCGTCAAGGACATGCTCGCCTCCGCCGACGCCCTCGAAGGCCCCGGGCGCTGGGAGGTCTCGGTCAGCGGCGGCGGCCTCCACCGCGTCGGCCTGCGCTTCTTCGGCGCGGGCGACCACGCCGCCTTCCTCAAGGCCGCGCGCAAGGCCTTCGCGCTCGGCGCCTCCGGACCCGCCGCTCCCGCCGAGGGCTTCCCGTGGCTGTCCGCCGCCTGGGACGTCCGGACCGGGCGCTGGACCGCCGTCCGCCTGTGCGGCGGCTCGCGCGGCGCGAAGCTCAAGCCGGGCCAGGCCTTCGCCTGGGATTTCAAGCCCGGGGGCGGGGCTCCGCTGCGCCGACTGCTGCGTCCCGCCGCGTTCAAGCCGGGCATATTCGGGGAGCCGGTCCTCGACCGCGCCCTGGAGGACTTCGCCCGTCTGAGCCCCCTGTCCTCGCTGTCGGTCGAGGATCCGGGCTGGGCCTTGCGCCTGGAGCGTCCCCTGCGCTGGCCGATGTTCGCCCGCTGCGACCTGTCGGCGGCCTTCACGCCGGGATCGTCCCAGCTCGCGCTGTTCCTGCTCGACCGCAGCGTGACCGAGCTGTCCTTCGACGGGGAGGCCCTATGGGCGCATTGCGCGGGATGAAAAAGAAGGTCTGCGTGCTCGCCAGCGGCGGCTTCGACAGCGGCGTGCTGATCGCCGACCTGCTCGAGCGCGGCTTCGAGGTCCATCCGTTCTACGTGGCCTCCGGCTTCTACTGGGAGAAGGCCGAGCTCCACTGGCTCAAGCGCTTCCTGAAGGCGCTGAAAGGCCCGCGGCTGAAGCCGCTCACGATCGCCGAGACGCCGATGCGGTGGATCATGGGCGGGCACTGGAGCCTGACGGGCAAGGGCGTGCCGTCCTCGCGCGCGGCGTGGGACTCGGTGTACCTGCCGGGGCGCAACCTGCTCCTGCTCAGCCAGGCCGGCGTCTACGCCGCGACGCACGGCCTCCCGCTCGTCGTCCTCGGCGTCCTGCGCGGCAACCCCTTCGCCGACTCGAAGCCGCGCTTTCTCAAGGACATGGAGTCGGCGATCAACGACGCCCTGCGCGCGCGCCTCAAGGTCGAGGCGCCGTACACCAAGCTCCACAAGGACGGCGTGGCGCGCCTGGCCGCCCGGCTCGGGAAGCGCTTCCCTCTCGAGCTGACCTTCTCCTGCCTGCGCCCGCGCGGCGTGAACCCGTGCGGCGAATGCAGCAAGTGCGCCGAGCGCAGCGCCGGCCTTCGCTGACTATCCTCAAGGATAGTCAACGTCATCAACCACGGAGGCACGGAGAGCACGGAGAAAACGGGAGGAACTCTCACCGTTACCTCTTCATCCGTCGCCGTTCTCCGTGAACTCCGTGCCCCTGTGGTCCTTCTCTTTTTTTATTCCCGGAATTCCACCGGTGGAATAATCCGGACAACTCCCGCCGTCAGGCGGAGATCTCGGCGGTGGGGACGGCGAGGCCCTTGTAGGAGCCGGCCTCGAGCTGGTCGTTGAGCCAGGTCACGGGCTGGGGCTTGAAGGAGACCTCGACGAAGGTCCGGCAGCCGGCCTCGTGCGCGGCGCGCACGGCGTCGAGATGGCGCTCGCAGGCGACGGTCTGCTCGGCCAGCAATTCCTTGATGCGCGCCGGGTCGGTCTCGGCCTTGCCGGAGGTGCCCATGAACACGGGGACCTTGGGCGCCTTGAGGTCGATGGACGCGAGCGTCGCGGCGAGGGCCTCCTTGGCGGGGGCGAAGGCCGCGGTGTGGTACGGCCCCTCGACCTTGAGCACCTTGACCTTGACCGGCCAGTCCTCGGCGCGCGCCTTCTCGGCGTACGCCTCGAGCGCCGCGGCGGTCCCGCCGAGCGTGCCCTTCGTCACGGTGTTCCAGAGAGCGACGGAGACGCCGGGGACCTCCGACACGGAGTCGGCGACGTCCTGGAAGTCGTCGGCGGACGCGGCCGCGAGGCCCATCGGCTCGGAGAAGCCCTTGCAGCAGTCGGAGAACGCCTTCGCGCGGGCGGCGATGAAGCGGCCCGACTCCTCGACGGAGAGCGCTCCGGCGGCGACCAAGGCGGCGACGACGCCCATCGAGTGGCCGACCGCGCCGTCGAGCCTGAGGCCCGGGTGCGCCGCCTCGTAGGCGAGCCAGTGCGCGACGTGCGAGGCGTGGATGGCGCGCTGGGCGTTGAAGGTGAGCGCCAGCGGCTCCTCGGGCATCGTGGTCAGCAAGGTCTCGAGGTCGGCGCCGAGAGAGGGCTTGAGCCGCTCGATGACGGCGCGGGCGGCGGGAATTTTCAGGAGCTCGACGCCCATCCCCGTTTCCTGAACCGACTGCCCGGCGAACAGCGCGCACACGCTCTCGGTCATGGAGCGAGGATAACTTTTTTGCGGCGGGCCGTCTATTTGCCGGGAGGCGGCGGCTCGGACATGCCGTACAGCCCCTTGCGGCGGGCGTACTCGATGGCGCGATGGGGGACCAGGCCGTGGCTGCCCTCGCGGACGGCCGTCGACGAGGCGTCGAAGCCCGCGTGCTCGATGAACTTGACCTCGAGCTTGGTGGGGACGGCCTCGGTGGGGCGCTCGCGCTCGATGAAGGCGACCTTCAGCTCGTGGAGGGCCGAAGAGGAGGAGAGCATCTTCGCGCGGTTGGCCTCGAGCTTGGGCAAGGTGTCGGGGTTGCCCTTCTTGTCGGTCAGGCGGTAGTGGTCGTCGCCGACCATGTACCAGGCCGTGATGGCCATGCCGGGGTTGAGCGCGAGGATGCGGAAGATGTTGGTCTCGCCGTCGAACTGGGTGCCGACCGCGATCGGGGAGTAGGCGAAGAACGGGGCGAAGCCCTCGAGGACCTCGCGGCCCATCGGGTGGCGGTCGAGCACCGGGGTCATCGTCGGCTTGCGCGGGTCGTCGCCGGCGAGGACGAAGACGACCTTGTCCACGCTCAGGTCGCCGACGGCGCGCAGGGCGACGATCAGGTGGCCCCAGTGGAACGGGTCCGCGGCCACGGGGTAGACGCCGACCTTCAGGGGGCGGGCGTGCGCCGCGACGGGCGCGCCGTTCGGATCGACGCGGAGGTCGAGGGACGGGTCGATCTCGCCGGCGTCCAGGCGCTTCTGGATGGAGGCCAGGGCGCGGTCCGCCTCGTCGGCCACGGTCTCGAGGATGACGGCGTCGGCCTCGGCCACGGTGCGGGCGGTGTCGAGGAGCTCGGCGCGGATGTAGCGGCGCACGCGGGCGG
>JAMPYD010000119.1 GCA_023700845.1 Elusimicrobiota bacterium
CCGCGAGCTCGGCGTGGATCGCCTTGAGCCGCAACGGCAGGGCGTCGCCGGGCATAGTCCGGATCACGCCCGAGGCGACGAGGCGGGGGGAGGAAGGCGCGCCGTCCAGGACGGCCCAGCCGGTCTCGTGCAGCCCGGGGTCGATGCCGAGAATCATTAAGCGGCCATCTTCTCCATCACGGCGTCGGAGATGTCGAAGTTGGCGTACACGTTCTTGACGTCGTCGAGCGCCTCGAGCAGCTCGATGAGCTTGAGCACCTGCGGCGCGTGCTTCTCGTCGACGGCGACGACGTTGTCGGGGATCATCGTGACCTCGGCGGTCGCGGGGACGATCTTCTGCGCGACGAGGCCGTCCTTGACCTTGACGAGGTCGTTGGGGGCGGTGTAGATCTCGAAGATGTCGCCGTCCACCTTGAAGTCCTCGGCGCCCAGGTCGAGCGCTGCGCCCATCACGCCGTCCTCGGTGAGCGCGCCTTCCTGCTTGACCGTGATCAGGCCCTTGGACTTGAACATCCAGGCGACCGCGTTCGGGGCGGCGAGGGCGCCGCCGTTCTTGGCGATGATGGTGTGGAGGTCGGTGCGCGTGCGGTTGCGGCTGTCGGAGGTGCACTCGATGAGAAGCGCGACGCCGCCGGGGGCGTAGCCCTCGTACGTCAGCTCCTCGAAGGCGGCCCCTTCGAGCTCGCCGGTGCCGCGCATGATCGCCCGCTTGATCGTGTCGTTGGGCATCTGCACCGCGCGGGCGTCCTCGATCGTCTTGCGCAGGCGGGGGTTGGAGCCGGGGTCGCCGCCGCCGAGCTTCGCCGCGATGGAGAGCTCGCGAGAGAGCTTCGTCCAGGCCTTGCCGCGCTTCGCGTCGGCCGCGCCCTTCTTGTGCTTGATGTTCGCCCAGTGTGAATGCCCGCCCATGGTGATTCCTCCCTGGAAAACCTGTCCAAATAATACCAAAACGCGGCGTTCGCCCGACGGGTGTCAGGCTCGCAAATTCGTCAAATTCGCGCTGGGCCCTTGGGCCCTATAAAAGAGGGGTCCCCGGACCCCTGATGGCCCCCATGGCGGACGTCATACTCTGGGGGATGAGCAAGCCGAGCCGCGCGATCGCGTCCGTCCTGGCCCTGACCATGGCCGCCCTCTCGGGCGGGCCCGTCTGGGCGCAGACCGCGCGCGTGACCGTCGGGGCCCCGGCCGGGATGACGGGCGTGCCCGTCCTGCCGCAAAGCGGGATCGGCGCGCCGGCCTTCACGAACGCCCCGTCTTTGGCGCCCTCCCTCTCCGCCCTGACGCCCCTGCCGGCGCCGTCCGTCGCGCCGGCCGCGCCGGCGCCGTCCGCGGTCCCGGCCGCGGCGAAGCCGTCGGCGATCGCCCCGGCCTCCGCCGCCAAGCCGGCCATCGCCGCGCCGAAGTCCTCCTACGCGGCGCTGCGCGCGATGCGGCTTCCCGCCGCCTCCGAGGGGGGAGAGAAGAAAAGCTCGGAGCAATCCTCCGCCGAGGCGCGCAAGGCCTTCGACGGACAGGAGGTCGCCGCGGCGCTGGAGCCGGTCGAGGCCGCGCCCGGCCGAATCCGCAGCGCGCTCAAGAAGTCCGGCGCGGCGCTCAAGGGCTTCGGCGCGGACGTCAAGGGCATGGCGACGGGCGACAAGGAGCTCGAGCCCCTGCTCGGCGACGCGAAGCCCTCGATGCGCAAGGCGCAGGTCCTCCTCGTTTTCGACGCGGTGCTCTCGATCGGCATGGCCTTCATCATCGGGCCCCTGCTCGACACGGCGGCGATCGCGGCCAAGACCGGCCTCGCGGCGCACATGGTCCCGCTCGCGGCCCTCTCCGGCGCCCTGCTCCTGACCTCGCTCGCCTACGCCTGGGTCGAGCGCGGACACGCCGTTCAGTCCCGCCTCGCCGGCCTGCGCTCGACGCGCGAATACCGCGCCGCGCTGCAGCGCAGCCTGCTCAACCAGGAGATGGACTGCCACCTCGCGCAGGGCTCGGGCAAGCTCGCGGGGCGCCTGCTCAACGACCCGAACTATCTCTCGAACAAGAACGTGGACACGCGCCTGTCCCTGCTGCACTACGCCCTGCACTTCACCTTCGGCGTGGGCATGATGCTGTACACGAGCCCCGCGCTGAGCGTCGCCGCCTTCGCGGTGATCCCCGCGCTCGGCTGGCTGTCGAGCCGCTTCGGCGACAAGATCGGCGAGGTCGGCAAGAAGGCCCTCGAGCAGAAGGCCGACATGCTCAAGCAGTCCCAGGAGAGCATCCAGCAGGCGGAGACGGTCAAGACCTTCGGCGCGCGGGCGCAGGAGCTCGAGCGCTACGGGAAGATGGCCGACGGCGCCGCGGACCTCGGGGTGCAGGAGGCGAAGCTGACCGCCAAGTACGGCCTGATCGCCGGAGGCCTCACCGAGTTCTTCACCAAGCACCTGATCTACATCCTCGGCGGCGTCGCCCTGGCCGCGGCCTGGGGGCTGACCTTCGGCCAGATCGCCCAGCTCGCGCTGTTCGCCGGCTTCGCCAAGTACGCCTTCACCGGCCTCACGAGCCTGTACCTGCGCTACAAGCGCAACGCGAAGGCGTCCGAGTCGGTGCGCGAGCTGCTGATGCGCCAGCCGGCGATCGTGGACGCGAAGGACGCCGTCGAGCTCCCGCACGGGCCCGGCGCAGTCTCCTTCCGCGGCGTCCGCTTCGCCTACCCCTCGCGCCAGGCCGAGCCGGTGCTCAACGGCGTCGACTTCGACATAAAGCCCGGCCAGACCGTGGCCTTCGTCGGAGAGACCGGCTCGGGCAAGAGCACGATCACGCGCCTGCTCCTGCGGATGTGGGACGCCAACGAGGGCTCGATCTCCGTCGACGGCAAGGACATCAAGGGCGTGACCCGCGAGAGCCTGCTGTCGCGCTTCGCCGTCGTTCCTCAAGAGACGCGCCTGTTCAACGGGACCTTGCGCGAGAACATGCTGTACGGCGCCGAGGACGCGTCGCCCGAGCGCCTCGAGGCCGCGATCCGCAAGGCGGGCGCCTCGTTCGCGCTCGACGCGGCGCGCTTCCCGCAGGGCCTGGACACGCCCGTCGCCGAGGGCGGAGGGCGCCTGTCCGGCGGCGAGCGCCAGCGCGTGGCGATCGTCCGCGCGCTCCTGCGCGACCCCTCGATCCTGATCCTCGACGAGGCCACCTCCGCGCTCGACAACAAGACCGAGCACGAGGTCCAGCAGGCCCTCGACTCGATGACCTCCGGCGAGGGCGGGCGCAAGCCCACGACCATCGTCATCGCCCATCGCCTCAGCACGATCCGGCGCGCCGACGCGATCAACGTCCTCGAGAAGGGGAGCATCGTCGAGAGCGGCTCGCACGACGAGCTCATCGCGCTCGGCGGACGCTACGCCCGCCTTTGGAAGGAGGGCGGGTACGACGCCCAGGCCTCCGAGACGAAGCTCGCCGAGGAAGCGCCGGCGGCCGAAGCGGCCAAGACCGAGGCCGTCGCGGCCTCCGCCGAGGATGCGGCGAGCGCGAAGAAGTCCCTTTGGTCCAAGATCCGCGCCGGCATGGCCGAGATCGGCGAGTACGTCCGCGGCGACGCCGAGGTCCGCCCCTTCCTGCCGCGCAAGGCCCTGGCCGGCCTGGCCGCGCTCCTGCTGACCGAGTACTCGCTGTGGATCGGCGGCTCGCACTACCTCGGCCGCTTCCTCGACGGCGCGGCCTCCGTCGTCGGCGCGGGCGGCATCGGGGCGGGGCTGTGGCCGCTCGCCGCGATCTCGGTCGGCGCGCTCGTGCTGGCCATCGGAGTCCAATACGTCTACGCCGTCAGGCAGGGCGTCCTGCGCGCCCGGGCGCTGGCCTCGGTGCGAAAGACCTTGATGGGCCGCCTGCACGGCAAGGGCATGGACTTCCACATGAAGAACGACTCGGCCGGCCTCGCCAGCCGCCTGAGCGAGGACGCCGACGCCTTGCTCAAGAAGAACCTCGACTCCCGAGTGCCGGTCGCGGCGAACATCGTCTCCCTGACGCTCGCCACCGGGCTCCTGCTGGCCGCGAACCCCGTCGCCGGCGCGGTCGTTTTCGTCATGCTTCCGATCCTCGGCGTGATCAACGGCTGGTTCGGGCAGAAGCGCGAGAAGCTGTACGCGACGTTCAGCCTGCGCCGGGCCGACCTCGGCCGCCAGGGCCAGGAACCGCTCGAGCTGATCCAGACGGTGAAGACCTTCGCCGGCGAGGCGAAGGAGAACGGGAAGTACCGCGCGAAGGCCCAGGCGCTCGTCGAGATCGGCGAGGAGGACGCCCGCGTCGGCGGCACCGCCCACATGCTCTCGAGCGCGCTGACCGACTTCTTCACCAAGCAGCTGATCTACATCGTCGGCGCGTGGGCCGTCGCCGCGTCGATGGGCCTGTCGATCGGCGCGATCGTCGTGATGACCTTCTACGCCGCCGCGATCAAGTCCGCCTTCGACGGCCTGTCCTCGCGCTGGCTCGAGTACAAGACCGCCCGCGGCGAGACCGGCGTGGTGCGCGAGTGGCTGGCGGAGAAGCCCTCGGCCGACGCCGGCGCGCCGCTGCCCGCGGGCAACGGCGCGATCTCATTCGAAGGCGTTTCGTTCCGCTACGCGGCCGACGGCCAGGGGGGCATCGACGGTCTATCCCTGACCATCAAGCCCGGCGAGACCGTCGCCTTCGTCGGCGAGTCGGGCTCGGGCAAGAGCACCTTGCTCAAGCTGCTGCAGAACCTGTGGACGCCGCAAAGCGGCCGCATCACGATCGACGGCGCCGACGTCTCGAAGGCGGGCGAGGGTCCGCTGTCGGAGGCCATCGCGAAGGTCCCGCAGGAGACGCGGCTGTTCGACGACACCTTGCGCTACAACCTGACCTACGGCAGCCCGAAGGCGACGGACGCGGAGCTCTCCGCCGCGATCTCCGCGGCCAAGGCCGATTTCGTCAACGACGCCGCCGCGTTCCCGGCCGGCCTCGGCACGCGCGTCGGCGAGGGGGGAGCCACGCTCTCCGGCGGCCAGCGCCAGCGCGTCGCCATCGTGCGCGCCCTGCTCAAGAAGCCCCGCGTCCTGCTCCTCGACGAGGCCACCTCGGCCCTCGACAAGAAGACCGAGCGCGAGATCCAGGAGACGCTCGACCATCTCGCCTCCGGCGCCTCCGGCGCCAAGCCCACGACGCTCGTCGTCGCGCACAACCTGACGACGATCTCCGGCGCCGACCGCATCGTCGTCCTCGCGGCGGGCAAGATCGTCGAGATCGGCTCCCACGCGGAGCTGCTCGCCAAGGGCGGCGTCTACGCCCGCCTCTGGCAGTCCCAGTCCGCCTCTCGTTGAGAGGAACGGATCAACCACAGAGACACGAAGAACACAGAGAACGGCAACGGATAAAGAGTTAACGGCATACGACCGTCGCCGTTAACTTTCTTTCCGTTGTTCTCCGTGTCCTCTGTGTCTTTGTGGTTAAACCCCGTTGTTCACGCGTCGAGCTGGCGGGAGTGGCTCCAGAAGCGCGGCGGCAGCGCCGCGAGCGCGATGATCATCATCTGGCTGAGGCTGAAGGCCAGGAGCCACCAGAACGCGGAGTCCATGAAGCCGTAGGAGTGCAGGCCGATGCCGAGCATGTTGACGCCGAACCAGGATACGCTCGTGATGACGTTGCCGAACACGCTCATCATCATGATGCCGCGCTCGCGCACGAAGCCGGCCCAGCGCATGTGCAGGATCAGGGCGTTCCACAGCACGATCAGAAGCGCGCCGTTCTCCTTGGGGTCCCAGCCCCAGAAGCGGCCCCAGCTCTGGTCGGCCCAGATGCCGCCGAGCACGGTGCCGATGAAGCTGAAGAACAGGCTGAAGGCCAGCACGCCGTAGGTCAGGGAGACGAGCGCCTTGTCGTCGGCGGGGTCGGGCTTGCGCACGGCGTGGCGCCGCACGATCCAGGCGATGGCGAGCAGGCCCGCCAGGTAGGTCCCGCTGTAGCCGATCGTGATCGTGATCACGTGCGTGGTCAGCCAGAAGTTCGAGTCGAGGACCGCGCGCATCACGTCCATCGTGTCGCCCGACGCGCCGAGGTGGTGCGCGATGAGCAAGGTCGAGAAGCCCACGACGGCGGCCCCCGCGGCCGCGAAGCCGCGGCGGTGGATCCGCTCCCCGAACAGGCCGAGGAACACCGCGCCCCAGCCGACGAAGACGGCCGACGAGTAGAGGTTGGTCACCGGCGGGCGCCCCTGCAGGACGGTGCGGGCGAGGAGGCCGAGCGTGTGCACGACGAAGGCCGCCCACACGACGGCGAGCGCCGCGGACGCGATGTCCTCGCGGCGGGCCGCCCACGAGGCGAAGACGAGGAGGAGCGCGATGACGTACAGGGTCATGCCCGAGATGAAGGGCTGGGCACGGTTGAACACGG
>JAMPYD010000120.1 GCA_023700845.1 Elusimicrobiota bacterium
CCTGCCCGTGTGGGCGTTCGCCTCGCTGGGGCTGTTCTGGCTCGGGCGGACGCTGAAGAACGCCGACTACCGCGCGCAGGCGCTCCTCTTGGCCGCGGGCACCGCGCTCGAGGCGGGCGTGTCGTACCTGACGGCGCCGGCGGCCCTGCTCTCCGGCCTCACCGCGCCGCGCGTGCTGTTGTACTGGTCGTCGATCGGCGCCCTTCTGGGCGGCCTGTGGTTCGCGAAGTCGCCCTCGGCCGAGGCCGACCAGGACGACCAGGCCGCGACGATGTTCGCGATCCTGGCCCTGGTCCTCGGGGCGTCCTATTTCGCCAAGGAGCTCGACCGCGTCCAGCTCACGATGGCGTGGACCGGCCTGGGCATCGCCTTCCTGGCCGGCGGCATCGGGATCGGCTGGCGCGAGCTGCGCCTTCCGGGCCTGGCCCTGCTCGGGCTGTGCGTCGCCAAGGCGCTGCTGTCGGACACGGCCAACCTTCCGCTGCCCCACCGCGTGGCGAGCTTCGTGGCGCTCGGCGTCGTGCTGATCTTCGCCTCGAGCCTGTACAACCGGGCGGGCTCCGGCGAATGAGAGGGCTCGCTCCGGCCGCGCTCGTCGCCGCAGCGCTGAGCGTCGCGTTCGTCGTCGGGCGCGGCGGGCGGAGCCGCGAGAGCCTCCTGCCCGTGTCCCGCGCCGTCGCCGAGCACGGCAAGGCCCTCGACCGCGGCTCGGCGGCGGTCTTCCCGCTTCCGGCCGACGAGGAGCGCGCGATCGGCGAGAGGATCGCTCGGGACCTGCTTTCCCCCGAGCCGGCGCCCGGCACGCCCGACGCCTCGCGCGCCGCGCTGTGGCGGGAGCTCGGCCTCGAGGCGGCGGGCTCGCCGCTGGTGACGCGCTTCCGCGGGAGCTACGAGTTCCGGACCGCGGGCCATCGCGGGGTCAACGCCTTCGCCGTCCCCGGCGGCTTCGTCTACGCGACGCTCGGCCTGCTCGAGAAGCTCCACCAGGACCCCGACGCCGTCCTGTTCGTGCTCGGCCACGAGATCGGCCACATCGAGCTCGGCCACTGCGCCGACGCGTACCGCCTGCGCGCCGACCCCAAGGACCCGCTGCGCGCGGTGCTCCGCGGCGTCGTCCTGCTTCCCCGCCTGCTCGCCTCGCTGCACTTTTCGCCGGGCCAGGAGCTCGAGTCCGACGCCTACGCCGCGCGCCTGATGCGCTCCCTGAGGCGCGATCCGGCCGCGGGCCTGCGCGTCTTCGACGCGCTGGGGCTCAAGGCCGACGCGGACGTCAAGCGCGGCCCGGGCCGGGTCGCCGCCGAGGGCCTCTCCGATTATTTCCGCACGCACCCCGGGTCCTGGGAGCGCCGCAACGCGCTCGAGGCCGAAGTCCGGAAGACCCGGTGAAGCCCGGCGCGGCCTCGGCGGGCTTCCTCTCGTTTTTGGCCGCGCAGGCGACGAGCGCGTTCAACGACAACGCCTTCAAGACGTTCGTCATCCTGTCCGTGGTCGCGGCCGATCCCGGCGGCGCTCCCCGCTTCATCGCCCTGGCCGGCGCCGCGTTCATCGTCCCGTTCCTCCTGTTCTCGACCTTGGCCGGCGACGTCGCCGACCGCTGGCCGAAGGCGCGGCTGACGGCGCTGTTCAAGGCGATCGAGGTCGCCCTCCTGCTGCTCGCCGTTCCCGCCCTGGCCGCCCGCAGCATGCCGGCCCTGCTCGTTCTGGTTTTCCTGATGGGCGCGCATTCCGCCTTCTTCGGGCCCGTCAAGTTCGCGATCCTCCCCGAGCTCGTGCCGGACGGCGAGCTCTCCAACGCCAACGGCCTCGTGCAGATGACGAGCTTCGGCGCGATCATCCTCGGCACGGCCGCCGCCGCCGAGCTCGTCACGCGCCTGGGCGGCCGGCCGGGGCTCGCGGCGGCCGTCCTCGCGGGCGTCGCGGCGCTGGGCTTTCTCGCGTCCCTGCTCATGCCCGCGACCCCCGCCGCGCGGCCGGGGGCGGCGCTGTCCCTGAATCCGGCCGCGAGCACCGCCGCGAACCTCCGGCATCTCGCGTCCCTGCCGAACGTGAACCTGGCGACCTACGCGGCGGCCTTCTTCTGGTTCGTCGGCGCGCTGTTCCAGATGAACCTCCTGATCTACGGCACGCGCCTCATGGGGCTCAGCGAGGCCGCCTGCGGACGGTTCCAGGTGGTGCTGGCGCTCGGCATCGGGGCGGGCTCCTTCATCGCCGGGCGCCTGTCGCGCGGCCGCGTCGAGCTCGGCCTCGTGCCGCTCGGGGCGCTGGGGCTGGTGCTGTTCGGCGCGGACCTCGGCTTCGCCTATCATTCGCCGGGCCGCGTGACCCTCGACCTGCTCCTGGCGGGGCTCTCCGCCGGCTTCTACGCCGTGCCCCTTCAGGCCTTCATCCAGCAGCGCAGCCCCGCGGACGAGCGCGGCCGCGTCGTGGCGACGGGAAACTTCCTCTGCTTCACCGCGATCCTGATCGCCTCGGCCGCGCTCTGGGCGCTCGACGCGAAGTTCCGCCTCGATCCCGCCCAGGTCTTCCTCGTCGCGGCCGCGATGTCGGCGGTGATGGCCTGGGAGCTCCTGCGCCGCCTTCCCGATTTCTTCCTGCGCCTGCTGTTCCTGCCGCTGACGCGGTGCATCTACAGCATACGGTCGGTCGGCCAGGAGAACGTGCCCATCGACGGCCCGGTCCTTCTCGTGGCCAACCACGTCTCCTTCGTCGACGCGATCCTGATCGCCATGGCGAACCAGCGCCTCGTGCGCTTCCTGATGCTGCGCGCCTTCTACGACCTTCCCGTCGCCGGCTGGTTCTTCCGCGCGATGGGCTGCATCCCCGTCTCGAGCGGCGACGGCCCGAAGGCCCTCGTCGCCTCGTTCAAGCGCGCGCGGGATTACATGATGTCGGGCGAAGCGGTGTGCATATTCGCCGAAGGCGAGATAAGTCGTCATGGCCAAATGCAGAGGTTCAAACGCGGCTTCGAGAGCATGGTGCACGGCGTCGAGGTGCCGATCGTGCCGGTGCATTTGGATCAAGTATGGGGAAGCATCTTTAGTTTTTCCGAGGGGAAAATCGTTTTCAAATGGCCGCGGCGGATCCCGTACCGGGTCACGGTGAGTTTTGGAAAGCCGTTGCCGGCGACGTCATCGGCATTCGAAGTGAGACAGGCCATTCTCGCCCTGGGGGCCGAGGCATTTTCGCACCGCCTTCAAGATAGTCCGCCTTTGCCCTTGGCGTTCTCGCGCCAGGCAAAGGCAAAGCCGTTTGCACTCAGCATGGCCGATTCGTCCGGCACCCGTTTGAGCGCCATCCAAGCGTTGACCGGGTCCTATCTCATCGGCAAATCAATATCCGTTAACGTCGCCGAAGGCGACGAAAACATCGGCGTATATCTCCCTCCGTCGGCCGGCGCCGCGCTCGTCAACGCGGGCCTCCTTCTGCACGGCAAGGTCGCCATCAATCTTAATTACACCGCCAGTAAAGAGGTCGTGGATGCTTGCGTCACCAAAGCCGGCATTCGAACCGTCATCTCCTCGCGCAAATTCTCCGAAAAAATGGGCTGGGAACCCGACGGCAAAAAAATATATGTCGAGGACCTCATTCCCTCGCTGTCCGGGCCCTCCAAAGCCGTTCACGCCCTTCTTTTCCTTCTCACCCCGTCGTTCGTCCTGGAGCGAACGTTCTTCGCCAAGGCCCGCGGTTCTTTGGATCGTCTCGCCACCATCATGTTCACCAGCGGCTCCACCGGCACCCCCAAAGGCGTGATGCTCACTCACGCGAACATCCTCGCCAACCTCGAGGCCGTCGCCCAAGTGATCCAATTCGGCCCCGACGACCGCATGCTCGGCGTCCTCCCGTTCTTCCACTCCTTCGGCTTCACCGTGACCCTCTGGATGCCCCTGCGCCTGGGCATGGGGACGGTGTATCACTACAACCCCCTCGACGCCCGCCGCATCGGCGAGCTCGCGTCCGAATTCAAAGTCACCTGCCTCCTCGGCACCCCGACCTTCCTCCTCGCCTGGATGCGGCGCGTCGAGCCGGAGAAGTTCAAGACCCTGCGCCGCGTCGTCGTCGGCGCCGAGAAGCTGCGTTCCGAGGTCGCCAAGGCCTTCCAGGAGAAGTACGGGATCACGCCGCTCGAGGGCTACGGCGCCACCGAGCTGTCGCCCGTCGCCTCGGTGAACATCCCCGACATCGCCTGGCCCGGCATCAAGCAGACCGGCACCAAGCTCGGCACCGTGGGCCAGCCCCTGCCCGGCGTGTTCATGAAGGTCGTCGATCCCGACACCGGCAAGGAGCTCGGCGCCGACCAGCCCGGCCTGCTGCTGGTGAAGGGCCCGAACGTGATGAAGGGCTATCTGGGCGACCCGGCGAAGACGGCCGAGGCCGTCCAGGACGGCTACTACGTCACCGGCGACATCGCGCGCATCGACGAGGACGGCTTCGTCACGCTCACCGACCGGCTCTCGCGCTTCTCCAAGGTCGCCGGGGAGATGGTGCCGCACATCAAGGTCGAGGAAAGCCTGCACGAGGTCCACGGCGTCCTCGACATGACCTTCGTCGTCGCCGGCGTGCCCGACGACAAGCGCGGCGAGCGCCTCGTCGTCCTTTATAAGGCGGAGGTCGAGATCGACGCCCTCCTGAAAAAGCTGTCCGACACCGGCCTGCCCAAGCTCTGGCTCCCGGACAGGTCCAACTTCCACAGGGTCGAGGAATTCCCGCTGCTCGGCTCGGGCAAGCTCGACATGCAGGCCCTCAAGGCCGAAGCCAGGCGCCGAGAAGGGCTATAATCCCCGCAGAATGCTGATGCTGCTCGTCGCCGCCCTGATCGCCGCGAACGCCCTGTTCGTGCTGATGGAGTTCGCGCTGGTGCGCGTGCGCCCGGCGCGCGTCGAGGTGCTCGCGCGCAAGGGCGGACGCCGCGCGCTCGCGGTGCAGGCCGCGCTGAACCGGCTCGACGACTACCTGGCCGCCTGCCAGGTCGGCATCACGATCCTCTCGCTCACCTTGGGCTGGGTCGGCGAGCCGGCGATCGCGCGCGCGGTCGAGGGGGCCCTGGGCGGCCTGACCCAGGCCCTGCCGCCGATGGTCTTCCACGGCGCGGTCTTCGCGGTGTCCCTCGCCATCCTGTCCTGGCTGCACATCGTCCTGGGCGAGCTCATCCCGCGGACCATCGGCATCCAGTTCGCGGAGACGGTGTCGCTGTGGGGCATACTGCCCCTGACGGGCTTCAAGGCCTTCCTGCGCTGGCCGGTGCGCTTCCTGTCGGCGTCCTCGCGCGGCATCCTGCACGTGTTCCGGGTCAAGCCCGCGTCCGAGGCCGACCACTCCGTCACCGTCGACGAGATGCGCGTGCTGCTCGGCGAGACCCAGGAGCGCGGTGCCATGCCGCTCGAGCGCCTGCTCCTGCTCGAGAACCTCTTCGACTTCGGCTCCTCCAAGGTCTCCGACGCGATGCGCCCGCGCGAGCGGATCGCCTACCTGTCGCTGGCGCGGACCTGGGCGGAGAACCTGGCGGTGATCCGGGACAAGCGCTACTCCCGCTACCCGCTGTGCGAGACCGGCCTCGACTCGGCGATCGGCTTCGTGCACATCAAGGACCTCATCCTGACCGAGACCGGCGCCGAGCCCGACCTCAAGGCGCTGCGCCGGGACCTCTACGAGGTGTCCGACGGCGAGCTCCTCGAGAAGCTTCTCAAGACCATGCCCGACAAGGGCGTGCACCTCGCCGTCGCCCGCGACGGCCTCAACCGCATCATGGGGCTGCTGACGCTCGAGGACATTTTAGAGGAGCTCGTCGGCGAGGTCCGCGACGAGTTCGAGAAGACGACGGGCTGGATGACGGGGGAGTTCTTCTCGGGGGCGGCCGTCGACGCGAACCTGCCGACGACGGAGCGCCGCGAGACGATCCGCCACCTGATGGACCGGATGAAGGCCGCCAATCCCGACCTCGACGCCGAGGCCGCCTTCGCCGCGGTCTGGGAGCGCGAGCTCAAGTTCGCCAGCGCCGTCGGCCGCGGCGTGCTCGTGCCGCACGCGCGCCTGCCCGGCCTGAAGGCGCCCCTGATCGCCGTCGGCCGCTTCGCCAAGGCCCCGCCCCTGCCCACGCCCGACGGCACGCCGCTGCGCCTCGTGTTCCTGATCCTGACCCCGCTCGACACGCCCACGATGCAGCTCAAGGTCCTCCAGCGCATCGCGTCCTTGGTCACCAACGAGACCTTGCGCCGCAAGATCCTCCGCGCCAAGACCGACGAGTCCCTCCTGACCCTCCTGCGCACCGCCGACACCCTCCTCGCGACGTGAGAGGTGCCAGGCCTCCCATTATCCCATTACGCCTCACGCACAGCCTTGGAGAGTAATGGGATAATGGGAGGCCTGGC
>JAMPYD010000121.1 GCA_023700845.1 Elusimicrobiota bacterium
GACGAGCATCTGACGGCGGTGGCCGTGGGCTCGTCGCTGAGCTCCTACAAGAGCGGGCAGACCATCATGTTCAAGGGCGCCACCGTCGACGGCCTTCACGTGATGGCGGTGGGAAAGGCCGGCGTCTTCGTCAAGCCCGCGAACCAGCCCCTCGCCCAGGTCGCCGAGCTGAACTCCGGCGACGTGTTCGGCGAGACCTCGATCATCGAGAACGGCACCGCCGGGGCGACGATCAAGTGCGTCGAGGACGGAACCTACGTCCTGAACATACCCCAGGACGCCTTCCGCGTCCTGCTCGCCGAGAGCCCGGAGTTCGTGGCCCGGGTGAAGGCCCTGATCGCCTCCCGCAAGGCGCCGTAGGGGCCTAAGCCCCGGCGGGCCATAAGGCCCTGTTCGGCCGCCGGGGTCCTCGCTATCATAAGGACATGGATGCCCTGACCTACCTGCGCGGCTACGTGCCGCTGTTCGCCGGCGTGAACGAGGAAAATCTGGCCGCGCTGGCCGGGTCCTCGGAGCTGCTGTCGTTCAACGCGGGGCAGACCATCCTCTTCAAGGGCGCGACCGTCGACGGGCTGCACGTCGTCGTCTCCGGCCGGGCCGACGTCTACGTGAAGGCCTCGACCAAGGCCCTGGTCCGCGTCGCCGAGCTCGGCCCGGGCGAGGTGTTCGGCGAGATGTCCGTCGTCGAGATGGGGACGGCGGGCGCGACGATCAAGGCCTCCGAGCAGGGCGCGGTCGTGCTCATGATCCCCCAGGAATCCTTCCGCCGCGTCCTTCAGCAGGACGAGGGCTTCGCCGTGCGCGTGAACATGCTGATCGTCTCGCGCCGGACGTCTCCCGTCTCCGTTCCCGCGTAGGCTACTCGCTGAACGCGACTTCGACCTCCCGCGCGTCCCCCCGGCCCTGATCATCGACGACCCGCACGACGCTGCGCCCCGGGCGCGGCGTCCAGAACAGGGGCTTGCCCGCGGGCGCGCTCCCGAGCAGCGCGCCGTCGGCGAACCAGTACAGCTCGCCCGCGTCCGCGTCGGCCACGGCCGACAGCGGGATCGGCCCGGGGGCGGCGGCGCTCGCGTGATACGTCACGCCGGACAGCGGCGAGGCGATGCGCGGCGGCAGGCCCCGCCCGGAGCGGTCGGTCAGGCCGCAGGCCGGGTCGTAGGCGGGCGGGGTCCGTCGCGGGACGCCGGCCCGGCGGAAGATCCGCAGCAGGTCGGACGGCCAGAACTCGAACACCTCGGCGCGGGCGCCCTCGCGGCGGCACGCGCGCAGGCCCGAGCGCGCGTCGACGAGAACCTCGCGGTGCACGTCGCACGCCGCGATCGGCGAGACCCCCGGGATGAACCAGGTCTTCTCGCGGCGCGGGCAATGCGGCCCGGGGGCCGCGCCCGACGCCGCGCAGACCTCGAGCGGCACGGCCGTCAGGCCCCTTTGGCCGAGGGCGTACGCGTCGCGCAGCGGGCCGCGGGACCGCAGCGCGTCGGCGATGTCGAAGAACAGCGGCGCGGCGGCCTCCGCGCCGACGAAGGCGGGGTTGCCGTCGCCCCGGAAGTCGCCGATCCAGACGACGAGCGCGTAGGGCCCGAAGACGCCGGCGGCCCAGGCGTCGCGGAACGCCCAGGAGGTCCCGGTTTTCCAGTAGACGGGAAGGGCCGCCGCGCGCCAGTCCTCGCGGAACGACTGCCGGGGGCGGGGATTGGCCTTGAGGGCCTCCATCGCGAGGAACACCGCGTCGCGCGACAGCAGCCGCGCGCCCGGCTCCCTCGGGTCGGCGGCCGCGCGGCGCAGGGGCTTGAGCTCGCCGCCGTTGCCGAGCATCGCGTAGAGCCGCGCCAGGTCCTCCATGGTCGCCTCGCCCGCGCCGAGCGCGAGGCCGAGCCCGTAGTGCTCGGCGGGCCGCGGCAGGTCGACGCCCGCGGCCCTCAGGAATCCGTGCAGGCCGGGCGGGGCGAGGCGGGAGGCGAGGGACACCGCGGGGATGTTGCGGCTCTTGACCAGCGCCTCGCCGGCGGTCAGCGGGCCCTCGAAATCCCCGTCGAAGTTCTCCGGGTCGTAGGCGCCGAAGGCCGCGGGCGCGTCCTTGAGCAGGCTGCGCGGATGGACGAGGCCCTGCTCGAAGGCCAACGCGTAGACGAAGGGCTTGAGCGTCGAGCCCGGCGAGCGCCGCGCGGTCAGCGCGCTGACCTGCCCCAGGATGGACTCGTCGCGGTAGTCGGCGGAGCCGACGGCGGCGACGGTCTCCATCGTCGTGAAGGCGACGAGCAGGGCCGCGGCGTTGCGCACGCCCCGCTCGCGCCGGCGCTCGACGAAGCCCGAGATCAGGCGCTCGAGCAGGGCCTGCGCCTCGGGATCGAGGGTCGTGACGATCCGCTCCTCCCGGGACCGCGCGAGCGCCCGCCTCGCGAAGTGCGGCGCCGCCAGCGGGAGGCGCCTCGGCCCGCGCACCTCCCAGGGAGCCTCGAGCGCCGCGCCCAGGCGGGCGTCCTGCGGGTGCAGGACGATCCAGCGCGCGAACAGCCGCCGGCGCGCCTCCTCGAGCGTCCGCCGGTCGGCTCTCTCGGCCTTCGTCATCGCGCGGCGGACCGGGGTCTGCGGGATCACGGCGAGCGTGATCGCCTCGCTCAGGTCGAGGCGCGAGACGTCCTTGCCGAAGTAGGCGAAGCTCGCCGCGCCCGCGCCCTCGATGTTCCCGCCGTAGGGCACCAGGTTCAGGTAGGCCTCGAGTATGCGGTCCTTCGAATAGAGGAGCTCGATCTGCAGCGCGCGGAGGATCTGGAGGATCTTGCCCGAGGGCCGGCTCGAGTCGATGCCGTATTTGAGGCGGGCCAGCTGCATCGTGATCGTCGAGCCGCCGCGGCGGCGCGCGCGCGCGGCGTAGGTCGTCCACGCGGAGCGGAGCAAGGACGCGGGGTCGACGCCCGGGTGGAGGCGGAAGCGCCGGTCCTCGTGCAGCAAGGTCGCCTCCACCAGCAGCGGCGACATCTCCCGCAGCGGCACCCAGAGGCGGTAGCGCCCGTCGGCGGCCAAGGTGAGCTGAAGCAGGCGCCCGTCGCGCGCGTACACCGCGCGGGAGAAGGGAAAGCCCTCGCGCAGCGGCGCGGGCCGGGGCAAGGCCGCCCTCAGCGCCGCCGCGGCGAGCGCGAGCAGGACGAGGGCCGCCGCCGCGCGCCGCTTCATTCGACCTCGATGGAGCCGGCGGAGCCGAGCGCGGAGACCGCGCGGTCGTACATGGATTCGGCGAATGGCGGCGGCACGGCGAACTTGCCGCGGCTGGAGGCCTTGATGCGGTAGGTCGCCTCGAGGACGCCGCCGCCCGCCGAGCCGAAGAGCAGCACCCGGTCCTCGCGGACGTCCCGGTATTCGATCCCCGGGGGCTCGTCGCCGCGCTCCTTCCACGAGGGCTCGAAGCCGCCGGGCACGAGGTCGACCACGGCGAGGTTCGGGACGAGGCTCCCGTCGAGAGAGCGCAGGCGCAGCCGCACCGTGTAGTCGCGCCCGAGCGCGGCCTTCGTCACGGCCCGGCCCGCGTCGTCGAGGATCTCGCGGCTCACCTCGAGGCGGCGGCGCACCGGCTCCTTCGGGGCCGAGAGGTCGTAGCCCGACTGCGTCGTCTGGAAGAACAGGCGCCGTGACGAGAGGTTCTCGATATTGATCGCCGAAGCGGCGGGCGTGAATTCCGCCTTCGAGAAAAGCCCCGGCGGCAGGACGAGGGCCCGACGGCCCCCGCCCTCGAGGACCTCCTCGACGCGCGCCTCTCCGGGCGTCAGCTCGCCGGCCGCGGCCGCGTACGCGTCGAGGGCCAGGATCGAGTAGGCGGCGGAGAGCGAGTTGTAGCTTCCGCGCGAGAGCGGCTCGACGACGCGCAGCACCGCGTCCGCGTCGAGCGCCGCGAGCCGCGCCGGAAAATGCAGCGCGAGCAGATAGAGGCGCTGGGCCTCGTGGATCGAGCCGTCGTAGAACCACTCCCAGTCCGGCGTCCTCGGCTCGCCGGAGGCGACGCCGCGGATCAGGGCGTCGGCCTGCCCGTCGAGGTGGAGCATCGCGTAGGAGGCCGCCAGGTAGGCGCCCGTCAGGTCCTTCCTCCACGCCGCGTCGCCTTCCTTCTCGAGCCTCGCGCGCAGGGCGTTGATCAGCGGGGTGGTGACCCGGCCGTTGCGCGTCAGCACGTAGATCGCGTAGGCGCGCACGCGCGGCGGCGCGTCGACCGCGGGATCGCCGGCGGCCAGCGCGTCGAGGTAGGAGAGCGCGCGAGAGAGAAGCTCGGGCGGGGCGGCGTAGCCCTTCTCCTTCGCCTCGGTCAGGAAGTGCGCGGCGTACACGGCCTGGAAGGGCGAGACGTGCGAGTTGGCCGCCCACATGCCGAAGCCGCCGTCCTCGTTCTGCCGCGAGCGCAGGATGTCGACGGCGCGCGCCAGGTTCGCCTCGACCTTGTCGGGCGCGTAGCCGAATTCGGGGCGGCGGCGCAGGATCAGGGCGGGGAAGGTCTGGCTGAGCACCTGCTCGGTGCAGCCGTACGGGTAGGCCTGGAGGTACGCGAGCAGGCCTTGGGCGAGGACGAGCGGCACGGGTGAGGCCGACGCCTCGAGCGTCCGGTAGGAGGGGTACATCCTCCGGGGAACGGGGGATTCCGCGCGGCCCGCCTTGAGGTGCCCGGTCACGACTTCGACCCGATACGGCATCGCCGGGCGCACGCTCAGGGAGACCTCCCGCCGCGACGTCTCCGAGGACGCGGACGCCTCGAAGGTCAGGGACGCCGCCCCCAGCGCGGGCCGGGCCCTCAAGCGGAAGACCGCGACGGCTTCGCGGTCCTCGCCGACGGGGATCGTCTTCGCGCCGTCGCCGACGACGGCGAGGTGTCCGGAGGTCTTCAGCGCGACGCGGACCGCCGCGTCCGGCCCCGAGCCCTTCACGCCGTTGGCGACGGAGACGCTCGCCTCGAACTCGTCTCCCGGGGAGACGAACAGCGGGGCGTTCGGGGAGAGCACGATCGCCTGGCGCACGAGCACCTTCCTCTGCGCGACGCCGATCGCGGCCGGCTCGACGGCGACGGCGGTGACGCGCAGGGATCCGTTGAACGAGTCGGGGACGACGAAGGAGACCTCCGTCCCCTCGGGCCCGGTCTCGAGCGTCCCGGACCAGAACACCGCGGGCTTGTCGCGTCGGCGCTTGAAGGGGTTGAGGTTCTTGCCGGCCGCGTCCCAGCCGTCCTTGTCTCCGCCGGGGGCCATCACGGACATGGACAGGCGGTATTCGGGAAGCAGCAGGTCGAGCAGCTGATAGGTGCGGACCTCGAGCGCGCGCTTGCGCAGGAAATGCGCGAGCGGGTCCGGCGCGCTCCAGCCCGCGGCCTGCAGGATCCCCTCGTCGGCGGCGAACACCGCGACGCGCGCCCGGCGCGGCGTGCTGACGCGCACCGAGCATTTTCGGCCGGGCTCGAGCTTCTCCGGCGCCGAGAGGCTCACCGGCAGCTCGCGGCGCGCGCGGCTGACGCTGAACGCGGCGACGCCGTGGGAGAGGGGGCTCATGAAGATCTCCCGCGAGTCCGGGGCGCGCAGGAAGGTGACGGCGACGTAGGCGTTGCCTTCGGCGCCTTCGGGCAGGCGGAGGCTCTGCGTCGAGGCGGCGACGGAGGCCTTGAACCACTTGTGCGCGAGCACCTTGTCCCGCTCGATCGAGATCAGCCCGGCGCCCGCGTAAGGCGCCTTGATCTGCATCTCCACGAGCTCCCCCGGCGCGTAATCCGTCTTCTCCAGGCGCAGCTGCAGCTCGGCGTTCTTCTCGAGGCTGCGCGAGAGGTTGCCGTGGCCGGCGACCGAGTAGCGCAGGCGGTTGAGCTCCGCGCCCGCCGCGTCGCGCAGCACGAGGGCGTAGTCGCCCGGGGACGAGGCGTCGAGGCGCAGCGGGCGCGGGCCCGC
Source organism: Elusimicrobiota bacterium (assembly GCA_023700845.1). GTDB lineage: Bacteria > Elusimicrobiota > Elusimicrobia > UBA1565 > UBA9628 > GWA2-66-18. The sequence continues at coordinate 5,916 of JAMPYD010000121.1, forward strand.
CGGGAGGCTCAGCGTCCTCGACGACACGAACAGCTCCTTGCGGACCGACTGGTAGCGGTACAGGCCGTCGGCGCCCTTGACGAGCGCGGAGATCCAGCGCTCCTCGACGAGCTGCGCCGTGATCGAGGACACGCTCAGCGCCCGCCCGTCGGGGCCGACGGCCGCCGCCGTCACGGCGCGGGCGCTCCCGCGCGGGACGTAGCGCAGGCTCCCGTCGCTCTTGAGCCCGAGCAGGTAAGGCCGGGGCGACACGAGCACCGCCGCCTGCGCGGCGACGCCGCGCCCGCCCTCGGCCTCGAAGCCCTCCGCCGTCAGCTCCAGGCGGTAGGTGCCCTCGGCGAAGCGCTCGAGGGGCATGTCGAAGGACGCGGCGCCCTCGGCGTCCGTCGTCGCGTCGTCGAGGCTTTCCGTGAAGCTCTTCTTCGCCTCGGCCGGATCGAAGA
>JAMPYD010000122.1 GCA_023700845.1 Elusimicrobiota bacterium
AGGCCGAGGTCGCCGACGCCGCGGGTCACGACGAGGCGGATGTAGGCGTCCTTGAGGCCGTTGAGGCGGACGGTCTCGATGATCGCCTTCTCGATCTCCTTGATCGGGAGGGGGAGCTTGAGGAGGATGGCGTTCGCGGACTCGTCGAGGCGCTTGAGGTGGTCGGCGAGGCGGAAGACGCGGCCGTTGTAGGCGCGGATGCCCTCGAAGATCCCGTCGCCGTAGAGCACGCCGTGGTCGAAAACGGAGATTTTGGCGTCGTCCTTATCGTAGAACTTGCCGTCGATATAAATCTTCATTAATTACTCCCGGCGCGCCATCGCGCCCGACGAGAAAAGGATACAAAATCATCCCGTTCCCGCCATTGATTTAGATCAGGTCCCGGCGTACAATGCAGTTGAAGACGCCGACAGGCCTTAAGGTCGAGGACTCATCCAAAACAGCCGCCCTATCCGGGCGGAAAACAGAGGCCAATAAAGGGCCCGCGGATGCAAACACTCGACTGAACAAAGCGCCGGAAGGCGAACAGCCGGAAAGCGCTGGCGTCTCCACCCCGGTCCGACGTTTGAACCGGGGTCCTTTATTGTCCGAAAAAGAAAAAAGGTGCCAGGCCTCCCATTATCCCATTACTCGCCAGGGAACAATTTGGCACCCTCAGTCGTATGATAGGTATGGGAAGAACGCATCGTATCCATTTTGCCGGCGCGATTTATCACGCGATGGCGCGCGGCGTCGACGGATGTTCCATCTATGCCGACGATTTCGACCGGCGGCATTTTTTGGCAGGAATCCGGCGAATGACGGAGCGAACCTCCGCCGAAATTCTTGCGTATTGTTTGATGGGAAACCATTTTCACCTGGCGATTCGCGTGGGAAAGGTTCCTCTCTCTTCGTGCATGCACGGCCTGATCGGCGGCCATGGAACCATGTTCAATCGCCGGCATGATCGAACCGGACATCTCTTTCAGGCGCGATACAAGGCGGTCCTCTGTCTCGATGATCGTTATCTCTCCGGGCTCATTCCGTACATTCATTTGAATCCGGTCCGAGCGGGATTGGTCGCCGCGCCGCAAGATTGGCCGTGGTCCAGCTTTCGGCCGGGCGTGGATTCGGCGAGCGGCATGACGGATTTTGACCCCTGGCCTCAGGGCTCTGAAGAGATCGATCTAATGAGGCGGATCGATTCCGAATCGCTCGACCTCGACGCCATTGGTCGGGCGATTACGGCGCAGGTGGGAATCGCCGATCCCCATCTCCGTTCCCGAATTCGGGTCCCAAACCTCGTCGCGGCCAGACGCATGTTCGTCGCCGAGGCTTTGCGCAACGGGCATGATCAGTCGGCGATCGCGAAATGGCTGAATGCGACGCGCAGCACCGTCAGCCGTTACGCTTGCGGGAGTAATGGGATAATGGGAGGCCTGGCACCTAGGTAAGGCGGCCGTCGGTCATGCGCAGAATGCGGTCGGCGGCCTTGGCCGCGGGCTCGTCGTGGGTGACGAGGACCACGGCGGCGCCCTGCTCGCGGGCGACGCGGCGGAAGTCCGCGAACACGCGGTCGCCGTTGGCGCGGTCGAGGTTTCCGGTCGGCTCGTCGGCGAGGATCACCGACGGCTTGTTGATCAGGGCGCGCGCGATCGCGGCGCGCTGGCGCTCGCCGCCCGAGGTCTGCGAGGGAAAGCGGTCTCGCAGGGCGCCGATGCCGAGGGATTCGAGCAGGGCGGTCGCGCGCGCCGTCGCGCTCGCGAGGGGCTCGGCGGAGAGCCCGTTGGCCGCCGCGAGCCGGGCGGGCATCAAAGTGTTTTCCAGGATGGTGAACTCGGGCAGCAGCGAATCGAACTGGAAGACGAAGCCGATGTGCGCGCAGCGCATCTTGGCGCGGTCGAGCTCCGCGAGGTCGGCCGCGCGGCGGCCGCGCACGGTCAGGTCGCCCGCGTCGGGGCGGTCCATGAGGCCGAGCAGGTTCAGCAAGGTGGACTTGCCGGAGCCGCTGGGGCCGAGGATCGCGACGAACTCGCCGGAGGCGACGGTGAAGTCGATGCCGCGCAGGACGGAGACGGCGGACGGCCCTTGCCCGTAGCTCTTGCTGACGCCCCTGACGACGATCGCCGCCTCATCCATAGTGGATGGCCTCGACGGGGTCGGCCTTCGCGGCGCGCGAGGCGGGGTAAAGGGTGGCGATCAGCGAGAGGAGCAGGCCCATGCCGGTCACGGCGGCGACGTCGCCGGGGCGCACGTCCACCGGTACCTTCGAGAGGTAGTAGATGTCGGCGGGGAGCTCGACGATCTGGAAGGTCGCGATCACCCAGCACAGGATCATGCCGAGGCCGAGCCCCATCAGCACGCCGGAGGCGCCGATGATGAAGCCCTCGACGAGGAAGATGCGGCGGATGAGGCCCGGGCCGGCGCCCATCGCCTTGAGCAGGCCGATGTCGCGGGTTTTCTCGACGGATCGGAGGATCAAGGTCGAGGCGATGCCGAGCGAGGCGACCAAGGTGATCAAGGTCAGGATGATGAACATGACCGCTTTTTCGAGCTTGAGGGCCGCGAACAAGGTCTGGTTCATCTGCGCGTAGGTGCGCACGAGCTTGCCGAAGCCCAGGACCTCGCGCAGGCGCTTCGCGGCGGCGTCGGCGTGATCCAGGTTCTTCAGCTTGAGGCCGACGCCGGAGGCGCCCGCGTCCACGCCGAGGAATTTCGAGGCGGCCTCCAGGCCCGTCCAGGCGGACGCGCTGTCGTACTCGTAGTAGCCGGTCTTGAGCGTGCCCGCGACGCGGAATTTCTGCATCTTGGGGAGAAGCCCGAGCGGGGTCGCGACGCTTTTGGGGGAGACGAGGACGACCTCGTCCCCGATCTCCGAGCCGAGGTGGTCGGCGAGCTCGACGCCGAGCACGATGCCGGGAACCTTGCCGTCGCCGACGCCGTCCCAGGAGCCCGAGGTCAGCTTCGCGGCGAGGTCGTTGACCGCGAACTCCCTTTTCGGGTCGATGCCCTTGACGACGACGCCGATCGATCGGTCCCGCACGGTGAGGATCGCCTGGCCGAGCGCGAACGGGGCGGAGGCCTCGTGGTCGGGGTCGGCCCGGACGACGGCCAAGGTGTTCTCGACGTCCTTGGCCGATTTCGCGCCGAGCACGGTGACGTGCGCCTGGGCGCCGACGATCTTCTTCTGGATGTCGGTCTGGAACCCGTTCATCACCGAGAGCGTGGTCAGCAGGGCGGCCACGCCCACGGTCACGCCGGCGACGCCGATCGAGGTCGTGACGACGGCGAACAGGCCCTTTCTCTTGGCCTTGAGATAACGCAGCGAGATGAAAAGCTCGAGGCTCACGCGGGCTTTTCGTGCTTGAGCGTGGGGAACAGGATCACGTCGCGGATCGAGTCGCGGCCCGTGAGGAACATCGTCAGGCGGTCGATGCCGACGCCGATGCCGCCCATGGGGGGCATGCCGGCCTCCATCGCCTGGATGAAGTCCTCGTCGAGCAGGTCGGCCTCGGCGTCGCCGGCGGCCTTCTGCTTCATCTGCTCGGTGAGGCGATCGCGCTGGTCCTGCGGGTCGTTGAGCTCGGAGTAGGCGTTGGACAGCTCGATGCCGGCGGCGAAGCATTCGAAGCGCTCGACGAGCGACTGCGTGCCGGGTTTCAGCTTCGCCAGCGGCGTGATCGCGGTCGGGTGGTCGAACAGGAAGGTCGGCTGGATGAGCAGATCCTCGATCTTCGACTCGACGATGCGGTCGAACAGCTTCGCGCTGGGCGTCTTGTCGCCGGCGTGCACCCCCAGCTTTTCCGCGAGCTTCAGCAGCCCGGGCCGGTTGAAGCCCTTGCCTTCAAGGACGTTCTCGATCGGTTCTCCGCAGCGCTCCTTCCAGACCTCGGGGAGGTAGATGCGCTTGAACGGCGCCTTCAGCGAGATCGTCTTGCCTTTCCATTCGACCTGGGTCGCGCCGACGGCCTCGGCGCATTCGGTCAGGAGGGTCTCGAAGAGGCTCGCCATTCCTTCATAGTCCGAGTACGCCTCGTACGCCTCGAGCATGGTGAACTCGGGGTTGTGGCTCGTGTCGAGGCCCTCGTTGCGGAACACGCGGCCGATCTCGTAGACGCGGTCGAGGCCGCCGATGACGAGCTTCTTGAGGTAGAGCTCGGTGGCGATGCGCAGGACCATCTCCTGGTCGAGGGCGTTGTGGTGCGTGTGGAAGGGCCGGGCCGAGGCGCCGCCGGCCTGGCCGAGCAGCACGGGGGTTTCCACCTCGACGTAGCCGCGCGAGTCGAGGACGCGGCGGATCGTGGAGACGATCTTCGCGCGCTTGATGAAGGTCTCGCGGGATTCCGGCGTGGAAACGAGGTCCATGTGCCGGTGGCGGTAGCGAAGCTCCGTGTCGGTCAGGCCGTGCCATTTCTCTGGCAGGGGGCGCACGGCCTTCGCGAGCATCGTCGCGTGCTCGACGGCGACGGTGGGCTCGCCGGTCTTGGTGATGAACACGGTCCCGGAGACGGCGAGGAAGTCGCCGGTGTGCAGGTCGCGCTTGACCAGGGCGAACACGTCCTCGGGCAGGGCGTCCTTCTTGAAGTACACCTGCGCGTTGCCCGACAGGTCGGCGAGGCGGCCGAAGATGGACTTGCCCATGTCGCGCAGCTCGACGAGGCGCCCGGCGAGCGCCACCTTCTCGGTCGTGTGCTGCATCGGCTCGGTCAAGGTCGCGCCGAGTTTTTTAACGGAAGAGCACTCGTTTTGACGCACCGTGCGGGACGGGAAAGGGTCGATGCCGCGGGAGCGCATGTCGGCGATCTTGGCCTTCTTCAGCGACATCAATTCTTCGAGGCCGCGGCCGTCGTGGGCGGGAGCGGGGGCGGCGGGAACCTTGGGCGCGTCAGACATTCTTCTTTTCTCCGCGTGAGGCGAGGATGCCGGCGATGAGCTCGCGCAGCATCTTGGGGTCGAAAGGCTTCTGCACGTAGGCCGCCACGTTCGGCGCCATCTCGAAGAGGTCGCGCATCTTCTGGCCCTTGGCGGTCAGCACGAGGATGGGGATGTCCTTGGCCCGCGGCTCGGTCTGCAGGCGCATGTTGAGCTGGTAGCCGTCCATCACCGGCATCATGATGTCGAGGACGATGAGGTCGGGGAGGGGGAGCTCGGGCCGGGACGGCTCGATGCCGAGGCGCTCCAGCGCGATCTGGCCGTTGCCGGCCTCGGAGACGGCGTAGCCCTCCTTCTCGAGGGCGAAGCGCAGCAAGGTGACGATATCGGGCTCGTCGTCGACGACCAGAATGCCGGGCATCAGCGCTTCTCCAGGAGTCTCGCGACCATCTCGCGCAGCGTCTTCGGGTCGAAAGGCTTCTCCAGGTGCTCGGTCACGCGGCAGTCCGGGTTGAAATGGTCCTTGACCGCGCCCTTGGCGGTCAGCACGATGACGGGGACGGCCTTGGTGCGGGCGTCCTCCTGCAGGCGGGCGCACACCGAGTAGCCGTCCATGACGGGCATCATGACGTCGAGGATCACGAGGTCGGGGATGACGGCGGTCTCGTCGCGCGGCTCGAGGCCGGCCTTGGCGAGCGCCTCGGCCCCGTCGTAGGCGGCGATGACCGTGTGCCCGTCTTTCTCGAGCATGAATTTGACGAGCGTGACGACGTCGCGCTCATCGTCGACGAGCAGTATCCGCGCCATGGCCCCGATTCTATTAAATATCCGACCTCGTGACACCGGCCGGCGGGCCTCCCGCGCCCTCGCCCTGGGCCTCCCGGCCGCGCGCGCTGGGCCTTAAGCCCGATATCCTTCGACGGGGGGGCCGCGGTATAATCTCCCCATGAACCGCGTCAGAATCCCTTTTCTCGCCGTCCTCGCCCTCGTTCTCCTCGCCTCCGCCGCCCGGGCGACCTCGTCCGAGGACGCCTTCGGCGCGGCCATCGACCGCATCAACGAATCCGCGGCCAGGATCGCCGACGCCCAGGCGAAGCGCGCCCGGGAGCGGAAGGCCGCCGCGACGGCGCCCTCGTGCACGCCGGCCCAGATCGACGCGGCTTACGCGGACCTTGCCCGCTGCGAAGCGTCGATCAAGAAGGCCTTCGGCGCGGACGTGCGCGACTTCAAGGGCGTCCTGAACAAGGGCTTCTCCCGGAGCGGCATGTCGCTCGTCCTGCTGACCACGACCGACGCGTTCTTCTATCACGAGGACTGCGACATCTGCGCGGCCGTCGAGCGCTGCTCGCTGAAGGACGGCTCGATCAGCGCGTTCAAGACCGCGCACAGCGTGGACTGCCGCGACCTGGCGCCCTTCCTCAAGAAGAACGTCGCCTACAGCGCCTGCCCCCTGCGTCCTTAAGCTGATATAATGA
>JAMPYD010000123.1 GCA_023700845.1 Elusimicrobiota bacterium
GCGACCCCCGTTCGACGGATATGTTGCATGTGGTAGAATCGCATATCATGAAGATCAATCTCTATATCGGCGCGATCCGCAAGGCGGCGGCGTTCATCAAGAAGCGGGCGCCCGGCTTCACCCCCGACGTCGGCTTCGTCCTCGGCTCCGGCCTGGCGAAGGCCGTCCCCCCTCTCGAGAAGACTTTGATCATCCCCTACCGCGAGATCCCCGGCTTCCCCCGCACCACCGTCCCCGGCCACGAGGGCAAGCTCATCCTGGGCCGCTCCGCCGGGCGCTCGGTCGCCGTCATGCAGGGCCGCTTCCACTATTACGAGGGCCACGCGATGGAGGACATCGCGCTCCCCATCCGCGCGCTCGAGTACCTGGGCCTCAAGACGATGATCGTCACCGCGGCCGTCGGCTCGATGCGCGAGAAGGTCAAGCCCGGCCACTTCACCGTCATCACCGACCACATCAACCTGATGGGCCGGAACCCTCTCCGGGCGTTCCATGAAGAGGAGTTCGGGACGATGTTCCCGGACATGACCCAGGCCTACGACGCGAAGCTCAACAAGACGATCCTGGCCGCCTGCCGCAAGCGCAAGGTGGCCGTCCACGAGGGCGTGTACGTCGCCGTCGGCGGGCCCTCGTACGAGACGCCGGCCGAGATCAAGGCCTTCCGCTCGCTCGGCGGCGACGTCGTCGGCATGTCGGTCGTCCCCGAGGTGGTGCCCGCGCGCCAGATGGGCCTGACGACGTCCGCGCTTGTGTGGACCTCGAACATGGCGGCGGGCCTGCCCGGCGCGATCCAGAACCACGGCGACGTGCTGGCGCTCGGCGCCCGCGTCTCCGACGCCCTGCGCGGCGTCCTTTCCGACCTGATCAAGGTCGTGTAAAGATGCTGTTCCTCGACCTCATCGCCAAGAAGCGCGACGGGGGAAGGCACACGCCCGCGGAGCTCGAGTTCGTCGCCCGCGCCGCGGCCAAGGGGCTCGTGCCCGACTACCAGCTCTCCGCCTGGCTGATGGCCGTGCTGTGCCGAGGGATGGACGAGAAGGAAACGGTCGAGCTGACGCGCGCGATGGCCGCCTCGGGCGAGAGGCTCGGCCTGGGCGCGATCAAGCGCCCCAAGGCCGACAAGCACTCCACCGGCGGCGTCGGCGACGGCGTCTCCCTGGCGCTCGCCCCCCTCGCGGCCGCCTGCGGCCTCGCGGTCCCGATGATGTCGGGGCGCGGCCTCGGCCACACCGGCGGCACGCTCGACAAGCTCGAGTCGATCGAGGGCTTCCGCGTGCGCCTCGACCTCCCCGAGATCCGCGCCCAGGTCGCCGAGCGCGGCTTCAGCCTGTTCGGCCAGACCGGCACCCTCGCCCCCGCCGACCGCACCTTGTACGCCCTGCGCGACGCGACGGCCACCGTCCCCGCGCGCCCGCTCATCGTCGCGAGCATCCTCTCCAAGAAGGCCGCCGAGGAGCTCGACGCGTTGGTCCTCGACGTGAAGGTCGGCTCCGGCGCGATCTTCCGCGACGCCAAGAGCGCCCGCGACCTGGCCCGCGCCCTGGTCAAGACCTCGAAGGGCCTGGGCATGCCGACCGTCGCCGTGCTCACCGCGATGGAGCAGCCGCTCGGCCGCTTCGTCGGCAACGCCCTGGAGGTCCGGCAGGCCGTCGAGATCCTCCGCGGGGACGAGACCGCCGCCGACTACCTGGAGTGCCTGCTCGCCCTCGGCGGCTGGATGCTCAAGCTCGCGGGCCTCGCGAAGACGCCCGCGGCCGGCGCCGAGATGATGCGCGCGAGGATCAAAGACGGGTCCGGGCTGCGCCTGTTCCGCGGCTGCGTGGAGGCGCAGGGCGGCAGCGTCTCCGTGATCGACGACCTCTCCCTCCTGCCCAAGGCCAAGCTGTCCCGCGACGTCCGCGCCTCCAGGGCCGGCTTCGTCGCCGCGCTCGACGCGCGCAGGATCGGCCACGCGGCCGTCCTGCTCGGCGCGGGTCGCGCGTTCAAGGACCAGGAGCTCGATTACGGCGCCGGCCTCGAGCTGTTCAAGAAGGTCGGCGACCGCGTCGCCAAGGGCGAGAGGCTCGCCGTCATCCACGCCGCCGACGAAAGCAAGCTCGACCTGGGCGAGCGCGAGTACCGCGAAGCCCTCAAGATCTCCTCCAAGGCCGTGCGCCCGAAATCCGTCATCCTCGAGATTATCAAGTAAACGGAGCCGCCATGCCCAAGCTATTCGTCAGCGACCATCCCCTCGTCTCCGACAAGCTCTCGCGCCTGCGCGACCGGAACACCAAGCCCGAGGACTTCCGCCGCCTGATGGCCGAGGTGGCCATGCTCATCGGCTGCGAGGTGCTCAAGGGCGTGCGCACGCGCAAGACGACGGTGCGCACGCCGCTGACCGTGGCGCCGGCGCTGATCCTCGACCAGCCGCTGACCTTCGTCGCGGTCCTGCGCGCCGGCCTCGGCATGACCCCGGGCCTGCTGGAGCTGGCGCCGAAGGCCTCGATCGGCCACATCGGCCTCTACCGGGACGAGAAGACGCTTCTGCCCGTCCAGTACTACGTCCGCCTGCCGAAGAACATCTCCGGGCACTTCGTCGTGCTGTGCGACCCGATGCTCGCCACCGGCGGCTCGGCCTCCGAGTCGATCCGGATCCTCAAGGCCGCCGGCGCGAAGAACGTCGCCCTGCTGACCTTGCTCTCCTCGCGCCGCGGCGTGGCCCGCATCCACAAGGACCATCCCGACGTCCCGGTGTACACCGCCGTGGTGGACGCCACGCTCAACGCGAAGGGCTACATCGTCCCCGGCCTCGGGGACGCGGGCGACCGCCTCTTCAACACCTGATCACAGGCGGCCGCGGGCGAAATCGTCGTCCCCGCTGTTTCATTCCCCCCTCGGGGGTTTTGCGCACATATCTGCTCAAAACCCTCCTCGTAGAAAATAAAAAGCCCCGACCGCATGGTCGGGGCTCGGTCCTCGAACTTCGTTCAGCTCAGCCGCACTTGTTGGGCCAGACGCACGTCTGGTAGTCGGCGGCGGTCACGAGGACCGGGGCCGGAGCGGCCTTACAAGTCTTGGGCCACACGCAGGGCTGGAACTGGGCCACGACCGGGGCGGGCGTCGACTTGCAGGTGTTCGGCCAGACGCACGGGCGGAACTGGGCGGTGGTCTGAGGGGCCGGGGTCGCCGTCAGGAACGTCGCGAGAATCAAAGTCATCATAAGTAAGTCCTCCTAAATCGTTGATGACAGGATATCGTTTGCGCGCGAGGCCTCTGAGGACCCCTGTCAATTTTGGAACTTGATCTGCGTCACTTGATCGAGGTCAACGGGAATGAAGAGAGCCACCGAGGGGTCGGAGGCTCTCGTGCGGCGGCCGGTTCGAGGTCGGCTTTACAGAGCGATCAGCTGCGGGGCGGACTTCTTCTTGCCGCAGGTCTTGGGCCAGACGCAGGTCGTGAACTGGGCGACCGCGGGGGCCGGCGGGGTCGCGGGAGAGACCCTGCACGTATTGGGCCACACGCAGGGGCGGAACTGGGCCGTCTTCGGCGCGGGCTGGGCGTTGAACAGCGAGAGCGTCAAAATGAGGTTGATCATGGGATCAGTGTACCGCCTCCGGGAAAACCGGCCTAGGATGGCGGTCAATAGGTCCGTTTGATGCCCGTCATTAATGTGCCCGCAACGCGGCCGGCACATCCCGTTCACAGGCCGTCATAAAAAGAAGAAGACCCCGAGGGGTCGGGGTCTTCTCACGGCGCCGGTTCGAGGTCGGCTTTAAAGTCTTAGGCTTTCTTGCCGCACTTGCGCGGGTACACGCAGGTGGTGAACTGGGCGACTTCGACCACCGGGGCGGTCTCGGTCTTGCACACGTTCGGCCACACGCAGGGCCGGAACTGGGCGACGGTCACGGGGGCCGGGGCGGTCTTGCAGACGTTGGGCCACACGCACGGGCGGAACTGGGCCGTCTGCGTCGCGGGGGCGGGGTTGAGGGTCGAGAGCGAGAGCGTCAGAATCAGGTTGATCATGTAGACAGTATAACGCGCATGATTGTAACTTCCGATGAGATGGGACAACCCGGGCGCTTGATGTATGTCAATTGATCTAGGTCAAAGGTCCTAGGCCGCCGGGGCCGAGGGCCCACGAGGCGTATGCGTCTTAGGACGCAGAGCCCGACAGGGCCCGCAGGCGCTCTTCGGAGAGGATCAGGAGATCCTTCTCCTTCTTGCGCAGGACGTCGCGCTCCTCGAAGTCCTTGAGCAGGCGCACCGTGGTCTCGATGGTGAGCCCCGCCATCTCGGCGAGGTCGCGGCGCTTGATGCCGGCGACGATCGGGTAGGGCTTCTTGACGACCATCATGCGGATCAAGGTGTCGGCCAGGCGGCCGCGCGCGGGCTTGAAGGCGATGTCGCGCGCCTTGTTCTCGCCGCGGCGCACGTCCTTGGCGAGCTCCTTGAGCAGGGCGTGGGAGGCGGGCGGATACTTGGCGAGGAAGTTGTAGAAGGTGGTCTTGTCGATCATCGACACGATGCTGGGCTCGAGCGCCTCGCCGGTGGCGGTGTAGGCGCCCTCGTCGGAGAGCAAGGTCACGTGGCCGAGCAGGTCGCCGGGCGACTCGACGCGGGTGGTGAGCTGCTGGCCGGTGCGGCTCGACTTGTAGACCTTCACCTTGCCCGTGCAGACGACGTAGACGCCCTGGGGCATCGAGCCTTCGTGGAAGATCACCTCGCCGCGCTTGAAGGGGTGCGCGAGCCGGATGTCCCGCCAGGCCTTCTTCGACTCCTTCGTGCCGAGGAGCTCGTAGAAGCAGTTCTTCTTATAGGGACACCAGTCGCAATTGGGCGCGTCTCGCCGCGAATAAGCCACGAGTCATTATAGCAACTTAAGAGCGAGGAGGTAGAATTCGCATTTCCTCGGCGCCGCCCTTGCCCACGCCGGCGGCCGGGAACACGTCTCCGTAGCGGCCGGCGGCGTCGACGCCGCGGGCGACGACGGCGCGTCCCCCCGCCAGCGCGGCGCGGGTCCCGTCCGCCCGCAGGAGATGCGCGCCTTCCCAGCGGCCGCCGCGCAAAGTCGTGCCCGTGGCCAGGGCCGGGCGGCCTTCGTTCCCGCGCCGGCGCCCGTTCTCGAGGCGGAACTGGTCGATGGAATGGACTCTCTTAAAGGAAAGGGGCTTGAGCGAGCCGTCCGCCGCGAGCAGACCGGGAACCGGGAACTGGTAGCCGGCGCCGGCGCCGTCCGTCCCGGCGCGGCGCACGGCGAGCCGGGCGGAGCCGTCGGGCAGGGCGCGCAAGGTCGGGGCGAAGCGGTCCCCGGGGCGCAGGTAGAGGTTGTCCGGGGCGCCGACGGCGGGGTTCTGCCAGCCGCCCTTGCTCGTGCGCCAGTACACGCGGTAGGCGAACTCGCCGGTGTCGCGGCCGTCGGCGCCGTAGACGTGGTCCCAGATCAGGCCGGCGTCGACCTCGGCGCCGTCGGCGTGCAATCCGAGGTAGACGTCGGGGCGGTCGAGCGGGCCGGTCTTGTAGGCGTCCTCGCCGGGGGCGGCGGCGTGCTCGCGGGCGGGATCGAAGGCGGGCTCGGGCAGGACGCCCCAGGCCTCGAGGCCCTCGAACGCCGAGCCCTCGCGCGAGACGACCTTGCGGAACCACGCGCCGCGGGCTTTCTCGACGATCGCGGCGGCGGGCGCGTATTCGAGCTCTCCGGCCGGGGCCGGGGTCACCGCCAACAGCACGAGCCAGGCGAGGGTCATGTCCCCTCCTTACGGGTCTTAGCGCAGGGCGACGCGGTCGGAGTACTTGGCGACGGTGGAGCGGAAGGCCGGGAGGTCGCGGACCGCCTCGAGCTCGGTGTCGGTCTTGGCCTGCATCACGAAGCGGCGCAGGTCGTTGGGGCCGGCGCAGGCCTTGAAGGACTCGTCGAGGGCGCGCAGGGCGACCGCGGTCTTGCCGGACATCGCGTAGGCCGTGGCGATCTGGTAGTGCGCCGACGGGTTCATCGGGTTCTGCTGCAGGGCCTTCTGCAGGGAGCGGATGGCCACGTCGGACTGGCCGAGCTTGTTGTACGCGGTGCCGATCTTCTCGTAGATCTGAGCGGTCTGCGGCGCGCCGAGGGTCAGGCGCTCCTGGTCGAGGGCCAGCGCCTCGTTGTAGGAGGACACCGCGGACAGGTAGCGGCGGAACTTGAACTCGACGTTGCCCTGGGCGATCTTCTCGAGGACCTCGGCGTCCTGGGCCGGGGCGGCGGGCTTCGGAGCGGTGTCGCGGACGGCGTCGCGCATCTCCTCGCCGCGCAGGCCGAGGTCGGCGACC
>JAMPYD010000124.1 GCA_023700845.1 Elusimicrobiota bacterium
GAACATGCCGAGCCGGTGCGCGAGCGGGGCGTACAGGGCCATGGTCTCCGCGGCGATGCGCTCCTGCTTCTCGCGCTTGAGGAAGTTCAGCGTCTTCATGTTGTGCAGGCGGTCGGCGAGCTTGACCACGATGACGCGGATGTCCTGCGCGGTGGCCAGCAGCATCTTGCGCCAGTTCTCGGCCTGCGCCTCGTCGCGCGACTCGAACTTGAGGGCGTCGAGCTTGGTGACCCCCATGACGAGCATGGCGATCTCCTCGCCGAACTCGGAGCGCAGCTGCATCTCGGTCGTCGCGGTGTCCTCGATCGTGTCGTGCAGCAGCCCCGCGCACACCGTGGGGAGGTCCATGCGCCACTCGATCAGCGACTCCGCGACCGCCGCGCAGTGCGTCAGGTAGTGCTCCCCGGAGGCGCGCGCCTGGTGGGAGTGCACCTTCTCGGCGAAGTCCCAGGCGAGCTCGAGCGCGATCGGGTCCACGTGGGGCGAGTAGGCCGAGAACTTGGCGAGCAGGGCTTCTTTCTCGATCATGGGGCCTCGGCGGAATCGCGCGCGACGCTCTGCAGCTCGAACAGCCGGCGGTACAGCCCCCGGGCCGCCATGAGCTCCGCGTGGGTCCCGGACTCGGCCAGGCCGCCGTTGTTCAGCACGAAAATCCTGTCCGCCGGCGCCACCGAGGAGAGGTCGTGCGCGATCGTGACGACGGTGCGCCCGGCGAGCGCGGTCCCGAGCACGGAGAGGACGTCCTCGCGGGACGGGCCGTCGAGGTGGGCGGTCGCCTCGTCGAGGACGACGATCTCGGGGTCCTTGAGCAGCATGCGCGCGATCGCCAGCTTCTGGCGCTGGCCGAAGGAGAGGGAGAACCCCCAGTCGCCGAGGGTCGTCTGATAGCCCTCGGGCAGGGCGGTCACGAACTCGTCGGCGCCGACCGCCCGCGCCGCCGCCTCGACCTCGGACAGGGTCACGACCTTGCGGCCGAGCGCCAGGTTCTGGAAGACGGTGTCGTTGAACAGCACGGCGTCGGCGGACACGAGGCCGACGCGGGCGCGGATCGAGGACGCGTCGAGCTCGCGGGCGTCGACGCCGTCGAAGGTGATGCGCCCCTCGAGGGGGTCGTGCAGGCGCAGGAGAAGCTTCGTGACCGTCGTCTTGCCGCAGCCGTTCGGGCCGACGATCGCCGTGCGCGCGCCTTTCGGAATCTCGAGGGTGAGACCTCGCAGCGCCCAATTCCGCGCGCCGGGGTAGCGGAAGCCGACGCCCTCGAGGCGGACGCTTCCGGCGAGGTGCTTGAAGGCGGGCATCCGCTTGCGCGGCAGGGCGGTCTTCTCGTCGAGGATCTGGAACAGCCGCTCGGCGGAGGCCCAGGCGCGCTGGCCCTCGGCGTTGACGCGCGCGAGGTTCTTGATCGGCGCGTAGGCGGCGAGCATCGCTCCCATGAACGCGAAGAAGGCGCCCGGCGTCATGCGGCCGCTGATCACCTCGCGGCCGCCGAACCAGATGACGGCGGCGACCATGACCGAGGCGCCGAGCTCGAGCAGGGGGTTCATCAGCGCCGTGGCGCGCAGGTAGCGCATCATCGGCTGGAAGAAGGACTCGTTCTCCTCCTGGAACTTCTCGGTGGCGCCCGCCTCGTAGTTGAACGCCTTGACCGTCATCATCCCCTGCACGCTCTCCTGGAAGCGGTGGTGCAGGCGGTCGACGGCGATCTGCGACTGGCGGCTGGCGTCGCGCATCTTGCGCGAGAGCACCCACAGCGCCGCCAGCGACAGCGGCGAGCCGAGCACGGTCAGCAGGGCGAAGCGCCAGTCGAGCTTGAACAGCGACGCGACGAGGAACAGCACGGTCAGCGTGTCGCGGATGAGGTACACCGGCAGGGCCGTCAGCGCGCTCTGGGCGAGCGTCAGGTCCCCGGTCACGCGGGACAGCACGTCGGCGCCGCGCAGGCCGGAGTAGTATTCGAGCGGGAGGAGATGCAGATGGCGGAACAGGTCCTCGCGGATCTGCTGGCTCACGCGCTGGCCGATCCAGCTCATCAGGTAGTTCTGGACGTACGAGGCCACGGCCTTCAGCGCCACGAGCAGGGGCACCCCCGCGACGGCCAGCGCGAGCATGCGCAGGTCCTTGGCGATGAAGACCTCGTCGACGATCGGCTTGAGCAGGAGGATGCCCAGGCCGTTGATCGCCGAGACGCCGGCCATCGCGACGCAGGCCCAGCCGAAGCGGCCGAGATAGGGCTTCACGTAGCGCAGCAAGCGCCGGCGCACGGTCATCGCGCGGCCTCCTTCGCCGCGCCGTCGAGGACGGCGGCGGCGGCGCGTCCGGCCGCGCCGGGCTCGCCCAGGGAACGGCGGACCTTCAGCAGCTCGGCGCGCGTCGCGGCCGCCTTCGCCGGATCATCGAGCAGGGCGGAGGCCTCGAGGAATATCCGCGTGGCGGTGGCGTCCCGCTGGATCAGCTCGGGGACCACGGTCCGGCCCGCGAGCAGGTTCGCCATGGCGATGTGCTTGACCTTCACCAGGGCGCGGGCGATCGCGTAGGTCGGCCAGGAGAGCTTGTAGACGACGACCATCGGCACGCCGAGCAGGGCGTTCTCGAGGGTCGCGGTGCCCGACGAGCAGATCGCGAGGTCGAGGCTTCCGCGCCGGGAATAATCCCGCTCGCGCACGAGCTCGACTCCGTCGGGCAGGCGGCCGTAGGCGGAGTCGGGCTGCGATTCGGCGGCGAAGAGTCGGGCCTCGAGGAACCGGTTCTTGAGGCGCAGCAGCCGGAAGGCCTCCAGGAAGACCGGCAGGTGCCGCCGTATCTCGGAGGAGCGGCTCCCGGGCAGGAGGCCGATGAGGTTCGTGCCCTCCTCCCGGGGCGCGGGCTCGGGGATCAGGTCGAGGAGGGGGTGGCCGACGAAATCGGCCGGGACGCCGGCGTCGCGGTAGAGCTTTTCCTCGAACGGGAAGATGACGAGCATCTTGTCGACGAGGCGCTTGAGCACCTTGATGCGGCCCGGGCGCGACGCCCAGACCTGCGGGCTCACGAAGTAGAAGGCGGGGATGCCGGCGCTCTTCGCGTAGGGCAGTATGCGACGGTTGAAGCCGTAGTAGTCCACGCAGATGAGGGCCGCCGGGCGGCGCTGAGCGATGAAGGCGCGCAGGCGCGAGGCGAGCTTGAGCAGGAAGGGGATCTTGAGCGCCGGCTCGATGAAGCCGGTGACGCCTTTCGAGGTGAGGTCCTCGAGGAACTCGTCGGCGACGGCGCGGCACAGGGGGCCCCCCACCGCGGCGACGCGGACGGACGGATCCCGGCGCTTGAGCGCCTTGATCAGGTTCGAGGCGTGGAGGTCCCCGGAGGGATCTCCCGAGACGATGAGGAATAGGCTCAACTGCGCAGGATGTCCTTGCCGACGGATTTGGCGATCTTCCCTAAATCTTGGGCCCAGCTGGGGATGAGCGAGCGCGAGCCGGCGTGGCCAGACAGCTCGTAGCGCTCGAGCTCCTCGGAGATCTGCAGCGCGAGCTTCAGGGCCTCGACGCCGCGCTCGCCGCTCGGCCAGGGCTTGCGGTTGTGGCGGATGCAGTCGAGGAAGTGCTGGTGCTCGTTGCGCAGGGGGTCGGTCGAGGACAGCTTCGGGCTCAGGTACTCGACGTCCTTGAGGCTCTTGATCACCGCGGTCTTCTTGCGGTAGACCTTGAGGGCGGTGTTGCCGTAGTCGAGGGAGATGTAGGAGTCCTTCTGGAACGCCCGCAGCTTGCGGCTCTTGCCCAGCGAGATGCGGCTCGCCGTCAGGTCCGCCACGCAGCCGGTCTTGAAGCGCACGCGCACGTTGGCGATGTCCTCGTGGCCGGACAGCAGGTTGGCGCCCAGGGCCTCGATGCTCTCCACCTCCGAGCCGACCAAGGTGAGCAGTATGTCGAGGTCGTGGATCATCAGGTCCATGACCACGCCGATGTGGCTCATGCGGGGATCGTAGGGGCCGAGGCGCTCGACGGTGATGTAGCGCGGATCTCTTATATGCTTGACGGCCTCGAGGACGGCGGGGTTGAAGCGCTCGATGTGGCCGACCTGCAGGATGAGCTCCTTGGCCTCGGAGAGGGCCAGAAGCTCCTTGGCCTCGTCGACGGAGGACGCCAGCGGCTTCTCGATGAGGCAGTGCGCGCCGGCCTCGAGGACGGCCTTGCCGACCTCGTAGTGCAGGGGGGTGGGCACGGCCACGATCACCGCGTCCACCCGGGACAGCACGTCTTTATAGTCGCGCACCGCGACGGTGTTCGACTGCCAGGCGGCGAGCTGAGCCTTCCAGACGTTGGTGTCGCAGACGCCGACGAGCTCGACGTCGGAGAGCTTCGACAGGGCGCGCGCGTGATGGGTGCCCATCTTGCCCGCGCCGACGACGGCGACGCGTATCTTGGATGATTCGGTCATGAAATGGGCCCCTCCGGGGGAAAGCCGGCGACGGCGATGCCGGCGGCGTCCGCGTCGGACGCGAAGCGGTCGCGGTCGAAGATGAGCGTCGCGCCGGCCTCGAGGGCCAGGGCCTTCACGCCCAGCGACTTGAAATGGACGAGCGAATCGAGGCCGACGACGGGCAGGTCGAAGCGGAAATCCTGGCGCGGCTTGGCGACCTTCACGACCACGAGGGAAGGCTCGCGGCCCGAGGTGCGGGCCAGGGCCGCGGCGCGCTCGACGCAGGCGTCGGTGCCCTCCATCCCCTCGACGGCGACCACGGCCCCGTCCTGGACGACCACCGTCTGGCCGATGTCGAAGCCCGCGACCGCTTTCGCGGCTTTCCAGCCGAGCGAAGCGTCGCTGCGTTCCTTCGTCGAGAACGTCTTTTTGGTCAGCGGCCCGTCCGGCGCCAGCAGGTGCTCCAGATAATGGGCCGACGAGATGAATTCGAGCCCGTCTTTCGCGAATTCGTCGACCACGGCTTTGAGTATCGTGTCCGTGCGCTTGTCCTTCAGCGCGAGCAGGACCTTCGCCGCCCGCCAGTCCGGCATCACGCCGCCGAACAGGGACACGTGCTGCACCTTGCCCGCCATCACGACCCGGCGCGCGCCGCGGTCCTTGAGCGCCTTGATCGGCGCGTCGATCTGGCCGAGCTTGAACCAGGTGAGCGTATCAACGAGGCGCGCAAGCGCCTCGTCGGTGACCCCGGGGATGCCCAGCGCCACGACGGGCACGCCGCGGCGCCGGGCCTCCTCGGCGACGAGGAAGGGGAAACGGCCGGAGCCGGCGATGAGACCGAGCGGCTCCGTTCCCATTCGTTAGACCGCGGCCTCTTCGAGCTCGGTGGCGCCCACGGCCGGGCGCATGTAGCCGCGCTTGCCCGCCGACTCGATGAAGTCGATCCACTCCTGCACGATCGGATCCGGCTTGCCGCCGGCCTTCAGCTGGGCCAGCGCGTCCGCCTGCGTGAGGCCGGAGAGGAAGAGCGTTTTGTAGGCGTTCTTGAGCGCGGTCCGCGACTCGGGCGGCACGCCCGCGCGCTTGAGGCCGAGCATGTTGATGCCGCGCATCGTCGCGCGGTCGCCCTGGGTGTTGGCGAAGGGCAGGACGTCCTGCCCGTTCATGGAGCCGCCGCCGAGCATCGCCAGGCGCCCGATGCGGGTGAACTGGTGGATGGCGCACATTCCGCCGAGCACGGCCATGTCGCCGATGTGCACGTGGCCCGCGAGGAGCACCGCGTTGACGATGATGACGCCGTCGCCGACCACGCAGTCGTGGGCGACGTGGGAGCAGGCCATGAACAGGCAGTTCGAGCCGATCCGGGTGAGGCCGCCGCCCTGGGCGGTGCCGCGGTTGAGCGTCACGCACTCGCGGACGACGTTCTTGTCGCCCATGACGAGGCGGGTCTTCTCGCCCGCGTACTTGAGGTCCTGCGGGGGCGTGCCGACGTAGCAGCCGCTATGAAGGACGTTATCGGCCCCTAGTGTGGCGTATTCAACCACGGCATGAGGTCCTACCTTCGTGCGAGCGCCTATTTCAGTATCGGGGCCGATAACGGCGTACGGGCCGATCTCGGCGGTGGGGTCGATCTTGGCGGTGGCGTCGACGACGGCCGTCGGGTGGATGGCCATGGCATCACGCCGCCTTGTCGACGAGCGCGAACGTCATCGTCGCCTCGGCGGCCAGCTTGCCGTCCACGTAGGCCTCGCCCTTAAACTTGCCGGCGCGGCCGAGGCGCAGGATTTCGATGTGGTGCTTGAGCACGCAGCCGGGCAGGACGGGCGCGCGGAACTTGGCCTCGTCGATGCCC
>JAMPYD010000125.1 GCA_023700845.1 Elusimicrobiota bacterium
AAGAGCACCCCGATCCTCTTCATGAGCGGCGAGGCCGACCCCGAGCACATCCTCAGCGAGGTGTCGGACTCCGCCGGGGCCCGCTTTCTGCCCAAGCCCGTGAAGCTCGCGGAATTTCGACGCACCATCCGCGAGATGCTCGCGGGACCGAAGGAGGCCTGACCGAATATGGGCAAGCTCGTGCTCGTCCGCCACGGACAATCGCAGTGGAACCTGGAGAACCGCTTCACCGGCTGGGTGGACGTTCCGATCACCCCCCTCGGCGAGAACGAGGCGCACCGCGCCGGCAAGGAGCTCAAGGGCATCAAGTTCGACGTCGCCTTCACCTCCGACCTGAAGCGCGCCCAGCAGACCTTGGGCATCATATTGGAGGAGATCGGCCAGAAGGATCTGACGGTCCGCAAGGACAAGGCCTTGAACGAGCGCCACTACGGCGACCTGCAGGGGCTCGACAAGGCGGAGACGGCGAAGAAATACGGCGACGCGCAGGTGCACATCTGGCGGCGCTCCTTCGACGTGCAGCCGCCGAACGGCGAGAGCCTCAAGGACACGGCGGCGCGGACCTTGCCCTACTTCGACGCGCACATCCTCCCCGAGGTCAAGGCCGGCAAGAACGTCCTGATCTCGGCCCACGGGAACTCCCTGCGCGCCATCCTGATGGAGCTCGAGAAGCTGACCCCGGAGCAGATCATGCAGGTCAACATCGGCACCTGCCTGCCCATCTACTACGACATCGGCCCGAAAGGCGAGATCCTCAAGAAGACCGCCTCCACCGCGGCCTGAAGAACGGACGTTTCTGTTTTAGTATGATAAGCGCATGAAGAAACTGATCTCTTTCGCGCTCGTCGCGGCCTTTCTGGCCGCGTGCACCTCACCCGCCAAGAAAACGGCCGCGGGCAAGAACGGCAAGGCCGGCGCCGCCGCCGCCGGCGAAACCACCGAGGCCGCGCCCCTTCCGCCCGGCGCCGAGGTCATCGAGGCCAGCCTGCGCGGCTCCGGCTTCGACGTGGACCCGGAGATCAAGCCCGTGCGCTTCGAGTACGACAGCGCCCAGCTCGCCGGCGAGGCGCTCGACATCCTGAAGGCCAACGCCGCGGTCATCAAGGGCCGCAAGGGCGAGGAGTTCCTCGTCGCCGGCCACTGCGACGACCGCGGCACCGTGGCCTACAACCTGGCCCTCGGCCAGAAGCGGGCCAAGGAGGTCCGCGACTACTACATCCGCCTCGGCGTCGACGGGCGCAAGGTCGCGACGATCTCCTACGGCAAGGAGCAGGGCGTGTGCGCCGAGCAGGCCGAGGACTGCTGGTCCCGGAACCGCCGCGCCGTCACCGGCGTGCGCGCCAAGACCGGCGCGTCCGCGCAGTGAACCCGGGCCGTTCCGCCGTCCTCGCGGCGGCCGCGCTGATGCTGTCCTCCTGCATCGCCACGCAGAAGGACGTGCTCGACCTGTCCCAGCAGTCCGACGAGCTCAAGGAGCAGGTCGAGGAGCTCAAGAAGACCGTCGGCTCCCTGCAGGCCAACCAGGCCGACCTGTCGGTCTCGATCAAGCAGCTGCGCGAGGAGCTGACCGCCTACACCGAGACCGTGAAGTCCTCGCAGGGCGACATGAGCAAGCTCTCGGTCAAGCTCGACGACCTCGGCGCCCAGATCTCCGGCAAGGTGGCCGCCCTCGGCCAGACCATCAGCCAGGCCCAGACCAAGGGCCTCGAGGACCAGAAGGCCGCGATCGCCGAGGCCAAGCGCGAGAGCGGCGCCACCGACGTGTTCTACACCGCCGAGAAGCGCCTCCAGGCCAAGGACTACGGCCAGGCCGCGAAAGGCTTCGAGGCGTACCTCCGCGATTTCCCGAAGGGCGACCTCCTCGACGTCGCGACCTACGACCTGGGCCTGGCCTACTACGGCCTCAAGCAGTGGGAAAAGGCCGGACGCCAGTTCGCGATCGTCCTCGACAAATATCCGAAGAGCGGCCAGACGCCGGGCGCGCGGTTGCACTACGCGCTCTCGCTGATCAGCCTGAAGAAGGCCGGGGACGAAGCGCGCGCCTACCTCGAGTCGGTGCAGGCCGACTTCCCGAAGAGCCCCGAGGCCCGGGAGGCCGCCGCCGTCCTCAAGCGCCTGGCGAAGCCCAAGAAATGACGCTCCACGGGCTGCTGGCCGTCCTCCTGCTGTCGTCCCCCGCCTCGGCCCAGACCGAGGTCAAGCTCGCGCTGACCGGAACCGCCGGCCAGCCGAACCCCGGGCTCGCCCTGCCTCCGTTCGAGGCCGAGGACCCCAAGATCGGCGCCGACGCGCTGATGGCCAAGGACCTGCGCGAGATCGTGCGCCAGGACCTGATGCTCTCCCGCCGCTTCGAGGTGACCGACGAGGACGTCGCCGCGGAGCCCGTCAAGGGCGCGACGTGGCGGCTGACCGCCAAGGCGTCCAAGAGCGCCGACAAGATCTCGGTCCGCGTGAAGCTCGCGAACGCCGAGGGCGGCGAGACGGTGTTCGAGCGCTTCTACCGCCAGGACGCCGCCTGGATGCGGGCGCTGGCCCACCGCGTCTCCGACGACATCGTCAAGGCCGCGACCGGGCGGGACGGCATCGCGCGCACGCGCATCGCCTTCGCCAACAACAAGTCCGGCCACAAGGAAATCTGGGTGATGGACTACGACGGCGACGCGGTCAAGCGCCTGACCGACAACCGCTCGATCTCCCTGCTGCCGCGCTTCTCGCCCGACGGGCGCAGCCTGGCCTACACGAGCTACAAGGACGGCAACCCCGACCTCTGGTTCCTCGACCTCGAGACGGGCCGCTCGAAGATCTTCTCGAGCGAGCAGGGCCTGAACATCGCCGGCGGCTTTTCCCCCGACGGGACGAAGATCCTGATGACCCTCTCGCGCGGCAAGAGCCCCAATCTCTACCTCAAGGAGGTCTCGGGCGGGCCCGCCGAGCGCCTGACCCACCATTTCGGCGCCGACAGCACCCCGACCTTCTCGCCCGACGCGCGGCAGGTGGCGTTCATCTCCGACCGCTCCGGCAACCCCCAGGTCCACGTCCTCGACATCCCGTCGAAGAAGATCACGCGCCTGACCAGCCTCAACTGGTGCGACGCGCCGGCCTGGTCCCCGACGGGCGAATGGATCGCGTTCGCGGGCCGCGCGCACAACAAGGACAAGATGGACATCTTCCTCGTGGACATCACCGGCGGCCAGCTGCGCCAGCTGACCCGCGGCGAGGGCTCCAACGAGGATCCCGCGTGGTCGCCCGACGGCCGCTTCCTGACGTTCTCCTCGACGCGCGGCCGGCGCTCCCAGATCTGGGTGATGGACGCCGACGGCTCCGCGCCGCGCCTGATGGCCGACGTCCCCGGCTCCAGCGTCACGCCCCACTGGTCCCCCGTCGGGCGCTGACCCCCTACGCGGCGGGGAGGACCAAGGTGAACGTCGCGCCGCGGCCGGCGCCGGCGCTGTCGACCTCGACGGTGCCGCCGTGCTTCTGCGCGATGCGCAGGGCGGCGGACAGCCCGAGGCCGGAGCCGTCCTTCTTCGTCGTGAAGAAGGGCTGAAAGATCCTCTCCAGATCGACGCGGGCCACCCCCGCGCCGTCGTCGGCGACGCTGAGGCGGTGGCGGCCGCCGAAGGTCACGGCCGTCACCCGGATGCTCCCGTTGCGCGAGGACGCCTCGACCGCGTTCTGCAGGAGCGCGTACAGCGCCTCCTGGATCAGGGACTCGTCGCCCCGCGTCCGCATCGCCCGGTCGAGCCCCGCGGACTCGAGCCGGAGCCTGCGGTCGGCGGCCTGGGCCGCGATGAGGGTCAGCGCCCGCTCGACGGGGACGCGCAGGTCGAGGGCCTCCACGTCCATTTCCTCGATGCGCCCGAGGTCGAGCAGGTTCTTGAGGATCTCCTTGCAGCGCTGGACCTCCTCGCCGATCTGCGTGAGCTCCTTGAGCGTCTCCTTGTCGCCGCCGTGGCGGTGCGCGGCCACCTCGGCGTTGACGGCGATCGTGGTCAGCGGCCCCTTGATGCGATGGGCGACCTCCGCGGCGACGCGCCCGAGCGTCGCCAGGCGCTCGACCTGGATGAGGCGCTCGTCGTAGCGGCGCTTGTCCTCGTCCTGCGCCATCTGGGCGTCGCGCGCGAGGATGGCGAGAACCGCGGCCGAGACCACGAGAAAGAGGAAGCGGAGCCAGAACACGGGGCTCTGGGGAATCCAGGCGCCGGGCTGCCACCAGTGGATGAAGTACAGGGCGATCGTCACGACCGCCACGACGAGGCTCTGCTTCGCGCTCCGCGTCAGCGCCGAGCCGAAGACGATGAGCGTATAGATGAGGAACAGCTCGGTGCGCGGCTGAATCCAGCTCAGGATCACGGTGGCGAGCACGGCGTCGCCGAGGAAGAGGCCGGCCTGGAACCAGCCGCGCGCGAGCGTCGCGTCGGGCACGAGGCGTATCAAGGTCAAGGTGCCGGCGAGGTACCCCAGGAGAAGCCAAAGGCGGGAGACCCAGCCCACGTGCCCCTGGCCCTGATAAAGGAAGAGCAGGAGGATGACCGACATCAGCAGGCCCTGGAAGGCGAAGTAGACGGCCCGGCGCTTAGGGGGCAAGGCGGTAGCCGACCTTGGGCACGGTTTGAAGGAGGGTCTCGCGCTTGCCGAGCTTCTTGCGGAGGTTCTTGATGTGGGTGTCGAGGCTGCGCGTCTCGACGGCCTCGCCGTACGAGGAGGTGTTCTCGATGAGGAACTGCCGCGACAGGACCTTTCCCGCGTGGCTGAGGAGGAGGAAGAGCACCTCGAACTCGCGGGCCTGCAGCTTGAGCGGCCGGCCGTCGATCTCCGCGAGGCGGGACTCCGCGTCCATCCTCAGGCCGCCGGCCTCCGCCGCGCGGCCGGCACCGGGCCCGGGCCCCGCGCGCCGGAGCACCGCCTGCACGCGGGCGAGCAGCTCCATCGCGCCGAACGGCTTGACGACGTAGTCGTCGGCTCCGAGGTTGAGCGCGAGCACCTTGTCCCCCTCGCTCGACATGCCGGTCAGCATGATGACGGGGATCGCGCCCGTGGCGGCGTTGGCCTTCAACGACTTGAGGATGACGCGCCCGTCGCCGCCCGGCAGGCGCACGTCCAGGAGGATCAGGTCGGGCCTGGAATCGATCGCCTCGCCCAGGGCCTTCGCCGGATCGGACACCCAGCGCGCGGTGAAGCCGGGGGCCATGGAAAAGGTCTTCTCGACGGCTTCGACGATCTTCGGGTCGTCCTCGATGATGAGCACGCGGGGCATGGGCCATGATAGCGAATTCACATTTCAACCACAATTTGCACAAGCCGCCCGCCGGGCGAAGTGCTATCCTCGACTGGACGGTTCGGCTAATTCTCGGAGGAAAACAGAATGAACTTCAAAACGTGGCGCGCGCTGAAGCGGCCCCAGGCCGGCTTCACGCTCATCGAGCTGCTCGTCGTCGTCCTCATCATCGGCATCTTGGCCGCGATCGCGGTTCCCCAGTACTTCAAGGTCGTCGAGAAGGGCCGCTTCTCCGAAGCCACGTCCTGCTTCTCCACCCTCAAGGGCGCCCAGGAGCGCTACTACCTGAAGTACAACGTCTACAGCGGCGCGGCCACGGACCTCGACGTCACCTGCGCCGCGGGCAAGGCCTTCGCGGCCCCGGGCCTGACCGGCGGAGCGGCGTGGACGGGAACTTTGCTGCGCAGCCCCGCCGCGCCCGCGCCGTACGGCGGCTACACGGTGACCTACGTCGGCCCCGCCGGCACGATGAGCTGCAGCCAGTCCAACTGCACCACGGACCTGCTCCCCTAAGGTCCTCCGTTCGACGAAAGCCCCGGGGCGGCTCAGGCCGCCTCGGGGCTTTATTTTTCAGTGGAACGAATTAGTGTTATTTTGTTGAATACCCTCGCTTCAATGATTTCCGCTCTATTTCAGGAGAAAACATGAAAAGGAATGTCCTTCGCGCCCGGGCCGGTTTCACCCTCATCGAGCTGCTCGTCGTCGTCCTCATCATCGGCATCTTGGCCGCGATCGCCGTTCCCCAGTACTTCAAGGTCGTCGAGAAGGGCCGCTTCTCCGAGGCCACGTCCTGCTTCTCCACCCTCAAGGGCGCCCAGGAGCGCTACTACCTGAAGTACAACACCTACACCGGCACCCCCGCGCAGCTCGACGTCACCGGCGCCGCGGGCAAGGCCTTCGCGGCCCCGGGCCTGACCGGCGGAGCGACGTGGACGGGAACCTTGCTGCGCAGCCCCG
>JAMPYD010000126.1 GCA_023700845.1 Elusimicrobiota bacterium
GGAGCTCCTCATCATGATCGACGCGCTGCGCCGCGCGTCGGCGGGGCGCATCACGGCGGTCATGCCCTACTACGGCTACGCGCGCGCCGACCGCAAGACCGCGCCGCGCATGCCGATCACGTCCAAGCTCGTGGCCAACCTCATCGTCGAGTCCGGCGCCCAGCGCGTCATCACGATGGACCTCCACGCCGCTCAGATCCAGGGCTTCTTCGACATCCCCGTCGACCACCTCTACGCCGCGCCGATCATCATCGACTACGTCAAGAAGAAGGCGCTGAAGAACCTCGTCATCGTCTCGCCGGACGTCGGCGGCGTCGAGCGGGCCCGCGCGTTCGCCAAGCGCCTCAACGCCCAGCTCTGCATCATCGACAAGCGGCGCCCGCGCCCGAACGAGGCCTCGGTCTACAACATCATCGGCGACGTCAAGGGCAAGAACTGCTTCATCCTCGACGACATGGTGGACACCGGCGGCACGCTGTGCAAGGTCGCCGATAAGATCCGCGAGAACGGCGCGCTGAAGGTCTACGCCGCCTGCGTCCACGGCGTGCTGTCCGGCGCCGCGCATGATTTGATTGCCAAATCATCTTTAGAAGAGATGATCCTCACCGATTCGATCCCGGTCCACGCGTTGGCCGGGGGGAAACTGACGGTCCTGTCGATCGCGCCCCTCATGGGCGAAGCGATCGCCCGCAACCATCAGGGAAAATCTATCAGCGCGCTGTTCGTGTAATTCAGGAGAAAATAGAGTCATGGAAATCACGTTGAACGTCGAAGTCCGCGCCGCGAAGGGAACCAAGAAGGATCTCAGCACGCTGCGCGCGCAGTCCACCATCCCCGCCGTCGTGTACGGCGGAGAGAAGGCGCCGATCATGGTCGCTCTGTCCGAAAAGGATTTGATGGCCGCCCGCAAGAAGGGAGGAGCCAACGCCATCCTTCGCCTGAAGCACACGAAGGGAGAGGAGACCGTCATCGTCAAGGAGCTGCAGCGGCACCCGGTCACCGACCGGCCCGTTCACGCCGACTTCCAGCGCATCTCGCTGACCCAGAAGATCGAGGCCAAGGTCCCGCTGAACATCGTCGGCGAGGCGCCCGGCGTCAAGACCTCCGGCGGCATGATGTCCATCGACATGCGCGAGCTGCGCATCAAGGCGCTGCCCACGAAGATCCCGCAGCACATCGACGTCGACGTGTCCAAGCTCGAGCTGCATCAGGGCATCTCGGTCAAGGATCTCTCGCTCGGCGAAGGCGTTGAAGTCCTCGACGCCGCGGACGCCGCGGTCGTCCGTATCGTCCTCGCCAAGGTCGAGGTCGTGGCCGAGCCCGTCGCCGGCGCCGTCGTCGAAGGCGCCGTCCCGGCCGAGCCCGAATCCGCCTCGACGAAGGGCAAGAAGGACGAGGAAGGCAAGGTCATCGAGAAGGCGGCCGCGCCGGCCGCTGCGGCCGACGCCAAGAAGGCTCCGAAGAAGGAAGGCAAGTAAGCCTCTCTTTCGGTGGCGCTTAAGCTCGTCGTCGGACTCGGCAACCCGGGCCCGGAATACGAGAAGACGCGCCACAACGTTGGGTTCCGCCTCGCCGACCGTCTGGTCGGCGGGGCGGACTCGTCTTGGCGGGATTTTAAGGGCCTCGGAGTGGCCGCCAAGAGCGGCGACCTGTGGGTCGCCAAGCCGATGACCTACATGAACCTCTCCGGCGAGTTCGTGCAGAAGTTCGCGGCGTATCACAACATCGCGCTGGAAGACATTCTGATCGTCTACGACGAGCTCGCGATCCCTCTCGGCAAGATCCGCATCCGGAAGAACGGCTCCGCGGGCGGTCAGAACGGCATGAAGTCCATCATCCAGCACTTCGGGACGGAAAACATATCGAGGCTTCGCATCGGCATCGGGCCTCAGCCGGAGAAGGTGAGCGCGACCAATTTCGTGCTCGGGCGGTTCAACAAAAGCGAAGAGAACGAGCTGGACGCCGTTCTCTCCGCCGCGGCCGAGGCCGTCGGCGCCGTCCGCGAGAACGGCATCGACGCGGCCATGAACCGCTATAATCCCGCATCATGACCCCCCTGCTCAAGATCGTCATCGGCCTGATCAGCGGCGTTCTCGGCCTCGGCTACCTCTACCGCCCGGACCTCATCGAGCGCATGAACGCGGTCCTGCGCGACTACCTGCTCAACGACGCCTACATCGCCCTCGAGCGCAAGAAGTGGGGCGTGTTCTTCCTGCTGGTGTCCTTCCTGTTCCTGTACACCGGCTGGTCCGCGCTGACGCGCTGATGCCCTCATGAGCGGGGAACTCGAGGTTCTGGCGCGCGACGCCGTCGCCTGGATGAAGGCCCGCTCCGCGCAGACCCAGGCCGAGGTTTTCCTCTCCCGCGGCGAGGCCCGGTCCTTGTCCCGGCGCGAGGGCGAGCGAGACGGCGTCGAGGCCTCGGAGAGCTCGGGCGCCGGCGTGCGCGTCGTGCGCGACGGCCGCGTCGGCTTCGCCGCCGCCGGCGGCGCCGGCCTCGAGGCTATAAAGGAATTATACGCTCGTGCCCTCGAGCAGCTGCCGCACGCTGAGCCCGATCCCCGCCGCGTGCTGCCCGGCCCCCAGGCGCCCGCCGGCGACGACGCCCTCGCCGCGACGCTGTGGGACGACGCCCTGTTCGCCGCGCCCTGGGAGGCCGTCGAGGAGCGCCTGCGCGAGGCCGAGGCCGCGGCGAAAGCCCAGCCCCGCGTGGCCGGCGTCATGCGCGTCGAGTACGCGGAAAGCCGCGGCGCCGTCGTCATCGCCGGCACGAGCGGCCTGTTCGCGAGCGAGCGGGCCGGCTCCGCGAGCGTCTCGCTGCTCGTCGCGGCGGGAGACGGCCCCGAGGTCCAGCTCGGCGAGTCGTACCGCGCCGAGCGCCGCGCCGCCGCCCTCGATTTCGCCGCCGCCGGCCGGGAGGCGGGCCTGCGCGCGTCGTCTTTGCTCGGCGCCCGCCGCGCCAAGGCCGGCAAGCGCGCGGTCCTCTTCGAGCCCTGGGTCGCGGGCGAATTCCTCGAGCTGCTGGCCGAGCTGCTCTCCGCCGACGAGGTCCAGGGCGGGCGCTCCCTGCTGGCCGGCAAGCTCGGCCGGAGCGTCGCCTCGCCGCTCGTCACCGTGCGCGACGACCCCCGGCGCCCCGGGGGCCTCGGCTCCTGCCGCTTCGACGACGAGGGCGTGCCCACGCGCGACAAGGCCATGATCTCGGCGGGCGTTCTGAACGGGTTCTTTTACGACGCCTTCACGGCCGCCCGCGAGGGCCTGGCCTCCAACGGCTGCGCGTACCGCGACACCTACGCGGGCCTGCCCGGCCCCGGCGCGTCGAACCTCTACCTCGCGCCCGGCGCGATGACGCGCGACGCCCTGATCGCCGACACGAAGTCGGGCCTGCTCGTCGCCGAGGTGCTCGGCATGCACATGGTCGACCCGGTCTCCGGCGCCTTCTCCGTCGGGGTCTCCGGCCTGTCGATCGAAAAAGGCCGCGTCGCCGGCCCCGTCAAGGGCGCCATGATCTCCGGCACCCTCCTCGACCTCCTCTCCCGCGTCGACGGCGTCGCCTCCGACCTGACCTTCCAAGGCTCCCTCGGCGCCCCCACCTTCCGCATCTCCTCCCTCGACGTCGCATGATCGGCGACGTCGCATGATTGGTGCCAGGCCTACCGGTATTTGCGCAGGTGCCGGACCTACCGGTAACATCCATATCGTCTTCTGACATGATGTCGTAACCGGCTATCGCTATTCTAATCCCATGAGCAACAATGGCCGCACCCACGCCCGCTGGCCCAGCGACCTCAAGGTCGAGGTGTTCAGCGGTCCGGTCGGGGGCGTCCGCATCGGCGAAGGGGTCCTGCTCGACGTGAGCCTGACCGGGTGTCTGCTGCGCGTCAGCGGTTTTCTCAAGACCGGCTCGACCTATCGCATCCACGTCGATTGGAAGGGCGGCGCTCTCGATCTGCCTGGACGTGTGGCGCGGGACGCGGGTCGCTCCGGTACCGACGCCGCCGCGCGGCACTACGGCATCGCCTTCAATCTCACCGGCGGACAGGAAAAGGACCTTCGAAACCTCATCGACGAGGTCCGCCGCACCCAGAAGCCCGAAGACGGCGGCTTTCTGCGCAACTATTGGGGCTAGGTCGCCGACGGTCGGCCCGGCACCTGGGCAAATACCGGTAGGCCTGGCACCACCACCCCTAGCTGGAGCTGGAGGTGTAGCGGGCGACCGAGTCCTTCCAGAACAGCCAGGAGAGGGGGAGGGCGACGGCGGTCAGGGCCAGGGCGTAGACGATCCAGGCGGGCGACAGGATGCCGAGGAGGGCCTTGGCCGGGAAGGTGGTCATCACCGCGATCGGCACGCCCACGGTCAGGGCCCAGCGCACGGCGGGCGCGTAGACGTCGACGGGGAACTTGCCCATGAACATCACGTCGCGGTAGATCCAGATGGCGCTTTCGAGCTCCTGGGTGCGCACGGCGAGGGCGGCCACGAGGATGTGGATCGCGTAGATCAGGCCCACGCCGTTGAGCATCAGCAGCGCGTAGGCGGCGTAATTCTGCCAGCCGAGCGGCGGCAGGCGCGCGAAGACCACGCCCGTCATGATGATGACCGGGATGATCGTGATGATGTCGAGGAAATCGACGCTCGAGCAGGTCATGCGGAACAGGGGAGAGCAGGGCTGCACGAGGTAGAAGTCGAAGTCGCCCTCGGTCACCGTGCGCCGCGCGCCGTACACCCCGCGAAAGAGAATCTGGGCGGTCATGTCGACGAGGTTGAAGGTCATGAAGAACAGCGCCGTCTCGACGAGGTTGTAGCCGGCCACGGTCTCGACGTGGTTGAACACCGCGGCCATGAAGGCGAAGAAGAAGAGGAGCCGGATCATCTTGCCGAGCAGGAAGCCGAAGGAGCCCAGGCGGTAGGTGAGCTGGGCCTGCATCGCCATCGAGGCGGTGCGCAGCCAGATGCGCCAGTACTTGCGCAGGAGGCCGCTCACCCGCCCTCCGCCGCGTAGGAGCGCACGCCGCGCCTCCAGACCGTCATCGCGGCCGTGAAGACGGCGGCCAGCCACAGCGCCTCCATCCCGATCAGGCGCAGGGCCTCGGCGGCCGGCACCTTCTCGAGGAAGACGCGGACGGGGAAGTACACCATGTAGGGAAAGGGGGTCATCTCGAGCAGCCGGCGCAGGCCCGCGGGCAGGACGTCGAGCGGGAAGAAGGCGCCGGCCGCGAACTGCAGGAACAGCTCGAAGCAGAACAGGGGGCCGCCGGACTCCGAGGTCCAGAACGCCAGCGAGCTGATCATGAATTCGAGGAAGAAGAAGATCAGCGAGGAGAGCGCGACCGCGGCGCCGAACAGGAGCCAGGTCGCGGGGTCGCGCGGGAGGAACAGCTCGCCGCCCACGAGCGCGGCGAGGACGCCGACCTCGAGGACGGCCGCCGCGACGTGCACCGTCTTCTGCGCCATGTCGAGCGCCAGCGCGTAGCCGTAGTAGTGCAGCGGCCGGATCAGGTAGGAGGAGATCTTCCCGCTCGAGATCTCCCCGACCAGCTGCCAGCCGCGCCCGGTGAAGACGAACGAGCGCAGGACGTTCAGCGCGAGGACGTAGGTCAGCATCTCCCCGCGGGTGTAGCCGAGGAAGGTCGCCTTGTCGCCGATCAGCGCGGTCCAGAACGAGTACAGGCTCACGACGATCGCGAAGCCGCCGAGGCGGTCCATGATCAGAG
Organism: Elusimicrobiota bacterium; assembly: GCA_023700845.1. Taxonomy (GTDB): domain Bacteria; phylum Elusimicrobiota; class Elusimicrobia; order UBA1565; family UBA9628; genus GWA2-66-18. The sequence continues at coordinate 5,712 of JAMPYD010000126.1, forward strand.
TCGACCTTCTTTGCAAGGTCTCCTGGAGCGCGATCTGGTAGGCGACCCAGTACGTCTTCATGCGTGCGTGAACAGGCGGCGCACGATGTCGTCGATGGCGACCTCCTCGACGTTGAGGTCGGCCACGGGGTAGGAGCGCAGGAGCGCCGCCGCGCTGGCGGCCATGCTCGCGCGGGGCACCTCGAGCGTGACGGTCCGGTCCTCGTACTTGACCACGGAGCCGAGGCTCTTCAGGTCGCCGGGCGCGACGTCGGTCGTGAAGCGGGCGCGCAGGATCGTGTGGTCGGCGTAGCGCTCGACCAGCCGGTCGAGCGCGCCGTCGTAGAGCAGGCGGCCCTTCTCGATGACGATGACGCGCCGGCACAGCTCGACGACGTCGGTCATGTGGTGGCTCGTCAGCATGATCGTCGCGCCGGAGCGCTTGTTGTAGGCCTTGATGAACTCGCGCACGTTCTTCTGCATGACGACGTCGAGGCCGATCGTGGGCTCGTCGAGCAGGAGCAGCCGGGGCCGGTGCA